>JAGHBD010000029.1 GCA_021161135.1 Thermoplasmata archaeon | reverse complement strand
AATCACGAGAGAGTTCATAGCAGCTCCAGATATTTTATGCTATGCTTCCATACGAGGCGATTATCTATTTGCAGCTCATAGAGCGAGAATCGCTTCAGCTTGCCCTTTATTATTTCGCCATCGAGCAATACAACCTTTACTTCCTTTCCTCTCGCCTGATTCAGCAGCGTTGATATAGGCTGCTTCCTCTCCTGCTCCTCCTTTTCGCTTCTATTCATTTCCCTCTGCAGCTCCTCAACCTCTTTCCTAATTTTTTCCACATTAAACACTTTCTTTCACCTCCTCATTTTCTATTTCATTAAGGAAGCGGAGAGCCTTCTCCGTGAGGATAAATGCTCCATCCTCCTGCCGCCTTAAGAAGCCATTCATGATGAGGAGCGAGATGAGATTCTTCTCGCCGTGGTGTAGCTTGAAGCGTTGCAGCTCCTCCAGAGTGGCGAACTTCCTTCTTTTCACAAGGCGGAGGAGGGAAATGGCAGCGTGAGAGAGGGAGGAAGGGGAGCTCATGGGGCATCACCATCCTGTGCTCTCCAGTAGCCTTCCTCTTTCAATTTCTTAACCACCACATCGTATAGCTTGCCGATTTCTTCCTTATCGTAATTTTCGCCCCGCTTTTCCATGAAGAGGTTAATGAAAAACTCCCGTGGCATGCCTCGCCTTGCTTTCAGAACCATTTCCGCCCATTCTATATCCGCCTTAGCCAACATATCCATGTTTTCTTTTATTTTATTATCACACCTATTTGCACCACTTAAAGTATATAGAAAGTTGGATAAGTTGGATAAGTTGTCTTTATCGTTCCATTCTGTAGCCACCTTAGCCATGATGCTTCTGTATTTTTCGATTAATTCTTCGGGCACGAATTGCATGCCATACTCATTCAACTTTATTCCAGCCCAGCAACGCTCTTGCCTCCCTTCAATTTTTGGTCTTTGCTCCCTTGCCGTGATAAATTTTAACAAGTCTCGTGAAAAGATATGCTTACTGGAAACTGGCAAACTATTTTCATCGCAATATTCTTTAAATGTAGCATACAGCAACTCTTTTGGAATTATTCCATCACTATCTTGCACTAAACATTCATCAACAAAAGCGTGCACAGGATCACTGGCGAGTATATATTGCCTCCTGATTTCCTCCGTGGATTTTGAATGTGAAAATTGTCCATTTTTGAGCAATCTTGCCAGCCCTTCAAGAGCCCAATTCAGAAATCCCGACAGCTCTTCGGGCTTGGCTAACTTTTCCAGTATATGGGGGTCCGCATTTTTGCCCTCGAATTTATAAGGGAAATTTATAATAACCCATCTGCGAAAGAACGCATCAGAATCGTCGTAGGTTATTGGCAATCGGTTGGCAGAAAATAGTAGTTTTGCATAGTTATAAAATTGAAATGAATCACGAAATTTGAATTCAGCGGTGATTAAATCGCCTCCCGTAAGAGCCTTGAATTTTGCCGTGTCCTTCAGGATGGCTGGAGGCAAATCCGCATATATATTTGCCAACTTTCCATATAAGTTTGCCGCTGCGAACCTATTATTTACAATTTCATGAAGGGGAACGGATGACACATTAGCTTTCCCCAACAACTTAACGAGAAGATGCAAAAAGGTCGATTTTCCATTGCTGCCGTCGCCAAGCAAGACGAACGCTTTCTGAATGGGATATGCTTTCCACAAGCAATAGCCAGTAAGCTCTTGCAGCACTGAAACATCATCCGCCCTTACGATTTCATAAATAAACTTCATAATCTTAGTGCAATCAAGATTTTCATTATATACCACTGGGATTTTGCTCAAAAAGATCATGTCGGGATTATGAGGCAAAAGTTTTACTTTGCCATCCTTTATGCCGCTCAGGTCTAAGATGCCGTTCTCAACGCACAAAAAGTTAGGATTATTATCCATGATTTCACTCCCGTTTATGTAAGTTGCACGCCTTACATGATTCAGAACCTCACTCACTCTCCTTGTATTTGCCTCTTCCTGCAGTATCTCCTCACAAATTTTCTTAATTAAGGATTCGCCCCCTTTTCTGTATATACCATCGCTGTAGTAGTATATTTCGTCGCTGTCTTCAAAAGTTATAAAACGGTGCTTTCTCATAACATCATCGGCAAGAAGTTTAGCTACGAACTTCCCTTTAACAAAGTAGCGGCTTCTTTCAAATTCCATATTAACTCTCTGAAAAATGGTAGTTTGCCCGCACGCCTCGCATTTTCCCACATATTCATTGCCGAAATAATTTAGCTTGACAGCATAGCCACACCGCAAACATTTAAATTCATAGCCCCCCGATGATTTTAAATGCTCATCTGGTTTTTCTTTCGTGGGCATCTTTCCCTTCCTTTTCCCTCGTTTATTTTCATTAAAAGCAGCAAAACCCTCTCGATGGCTTTCTCGTGATAATCGTTGCCTTCCCTCATCTCATCCCCCCATTAGCTTAGAAAGTGCTATCCTAAGCAGAGCCGCTTTTGATATCCCTAATTTTTCACTTTCCTCTTTTAGGAACTTATATTGCCCTTGGGTTAGCGATATGGAAATTTGCTTCATAGTTGAAACTGCCACAAGCTTTATATAAAAGTTACCTTATAGGTAACTATGGTTACCCCCGTGAGCAAAGCATTTTCAAAAATAACGGGAATCAATTCAAAGAGATGTGAGGAAATTTTTTGGTTTTTGTTTGAAAGGGGAGAGGCAAAATTCAATTTAATGAAGAGAGAATTAAAAATGAACCAAAAAATTCTCTCCGAGAGTTTGAAAAAGTTAATGGAAAAGAACATAGTAATAAAAACAAAAGATGGAAAATACGCTCTCTCACCTGAGATTTCCAGAGTGATAAATCCATTGCTGAGTTTCGATTACATTTCATCCAAACAGCCTGCAGCAGTTTTCATAAACTCCGCCGAGCAATCTTCCAACATCCACCTATTATATGGATTCAAGCATCCATCCACCTTTGTTAAACTCATTATCGAGGAATTAAGCGATGGAGTGGATTCGCTGAGGGAGCTAAAGCATGCTATGGATGAGAATGAAAAATGCCTTCCGAGAGATGCCCTCGTTTATTCAATCATGCACTTGTGGAATAAAACATTCCTGTATAATCACACAATAGATGTTAAAAAGCTGGCAACATTTATGAAAAGATTAGCAAAAGAAGCCATTAAGATAAGCAAGGAAATGAATCTTAATATATCGTGGGATATGGAAAACTTTATCCAAAGCGTTCGCATCCTGCAAAAAATCTCATCCAAGTATCGCATCGTTGATGTGTGGGATAAGAGCAACGAAGTAGCTATCCTTTCCGTTCCTTCATTTAGAGATTCGTATCCCTTTGTAACTATAGAATCGATAATAAACGCTGCGTTAAACACATCCGTTTATGATATTAAAAGAAGCTATGAATTATTTGAAGATTTATTTGAAAGAAGATATGGCAAATTAATCAAATTTTTCCATTTGAGCCCGTTTCTGAATAAAATATGGAAGTATGCCTTAGTGTTGCATTATGTTACGGCATCTATAACGATAGAGCATCTAAGGTTGATAGAACATGAGTTCTACAAACCCTTAAAAGAATTTCCCAAAAAAGAAGTGGATTTATTGTGGAAGATAGTAAAGCATCATAAGGAAAAAGTATGCTCCTTGGCTAAAGAATCATGCACCATCCCGATGTGGATTCAAATTGTATGTTATAAGGGAATAAATGAAGTATGGAAAAATGAAAAGGATAGAATCTTTATGAGGCATTATGAAAAATTAAAGGAATTCGATGATATCGAAATTTATAGAGAGGCGGAGAAACTTCCTCACCCTGAAAAGGCGTTGCTGGCGGCAGAATATATTCTTGGAGAGAGGCACTTCAAAGAGGAAGAGGATGGAGCAGAGGCAATATATTAGCCCAACCCTCTTTCCCTCACGATGCTCTCTAATGTTTCTATTAACCTTCTTGCCACTTCTGGGTCCCTCAACGCTTCAATAAGGCTCGCTCCAACCTGCTTATCCCTTTCCTCCGCCTCCATCGCTGCCTTCACATCCAACGCCATTCCGCAGTATCGGCAGAATCTCGAGCCTGGATAGTTATCCTGCTTGCATCTCGGGCATTTCACAGCCATCAGCCTTTCCTCGCCATCTTCCTTCTTTTCGAGCAATCCATACATGCTTAGTATTGCCTCATCTGTATCTCTCTGGCTTAAATGCACATAAGTAGCTGCCTGCTTGCTCCCCTGAACCCACCCCATTACTTGGCAGAGCTGTGCTTCAGTTAAACGCTTAGCCAACTCCGTAGCTCTGGAGTGGCGGAATAAGTGAGGATACACCTTCTTTTTTATCCCTGCTTTCCTCGCCGTTTTCTTCAAGATTCTATCAAACAATGCATAGGTTAGCCTTTTTCCGTAGTAATTTGTGGCGAGAGAGCACCACAACCAAGCTTCAGGATTATTTTTAAATGGATGCACATCGAGCCAAGCTGAGATGGCTGGAACGCTGGCAACAAGCCTCACCCTTCGCATTCCTGTTTTTCCATCCAGCATAACCAAGGCTCCGTATTTATCGAAAACAACATGCTTTATCTTCATGTTCAAAAGCTCTCCCACTCTGGCTCCCGATTCATACAATGTTAGAAACATGGCTCTATCTCTCGGATTTTCCGCAGCTTCAGCCAACGCCTTTACTTCCTCTGGAGTTATCAGCTCCTCTGGCAGCTTGTGATTCCGCCCATTTCTTCTAGCCTTTATCCACTTTACTTCCTGAGGATATTCCTCTCCATCTCCTTTAAGCCACTTGTAAAACTTCTTTATCGTTACTCTATAATCGTGTTTGGTCCATTCCGAGAAGTTAGCATTTTCGATTTCATAAACCACCTGCTGTATATCCTCCTTACTCGCCTCCATGAAATCTTTATTCAGAATCTCCGCCACTTTTATCAAAGTATAGATGTATTTCACCACTCTTAGCTTTCCGATTCCCTCAGCCAAACACGATTTAGCAAAATCTTCAATGTGCTTTTTATTTTCAGCAAGAATAGAAGATTTGTATAACCTTTTGAATGCGTATTCAAGCCTTCTGCTTGGATTATGAACCTTCTCCTCTGTAAGCAACCTATTCATCACTATGTAAATGTGTTGGGGATTTTAAACCCTCGCATTGAGAGCCGCCGGCGGGATTTGAACCCGCGACCTTCTGATTTTTCGAAACCCTTTAGTTTGGGGTGAAGCACCTTTCTAAAGGGCTCTACGAATCAGACGCTCTACCGCTAAGCTACGGCGGCTCAATGAAGGAAATTATGAAGAAAATATAAGCATTTTGAAGCATAAAGATTAGCTAACTGGCTGATATGCCTGCGCCACTACTCTGTATTTGCCATAGCCAAAAACCCTTATTATGATGTTCCACTGCCCTTCCTGCGGGTTTTCAAAATAGAAATAATCATCAAATGTTTTTACTTTTGTTGCCGTGCAATATGTTTTGGTTATATTTTCGCCATTTGGCTTGAGAATGGTAAAGTTCAAATGCCCCTGGCTCAAGCTCTCTATATCTGGATTAATCGGATTGGAAAATTCAACATGAATATAGATGTTCAGATATTTTGTCTCATTCGAAACATAGATTGGATAATCAGATATTTTTGCTAGCTGCTTATTCACTACATCTGCCCATCCAAAAGTATCCTCAACACTTATCAACTTTTTCCATTTATACTGCGGAGGAGGCATTAAAAACTGCTCAATTTTCTCCAAATAAACACATCCTGAAAAGACAGGGAGCATAATAATTACAGCCACAATCAAAGCTCTTTTATCCACATTCCAAAATACTCTTCTCCTTATAAAATTGCCGTTTATAAGTTGAATATAATGGCTGTCTTTTCTCTTGCAACCATCCCGCCAGCATCAAACATAGCAAACTTAAGTTTATGAAAACCTATAGCTGTTTCATCAAGCTCCAGAATAAATGGTTTAGATGTATCCTCACATATAAGCCTATTATCGAGATATAGAGAAACTTTGCTGCAGTTTGCATCCACCTCAAAATTCATTTTACCAATAATTACAAGCATTCTGGCATCCATGATTTTCTTTCCAGCCACATATACTCCTTTTATGGGCTCTATTTCAAATTTTTCAAGGACGGGTAGCATGATGCATGATGGATGTTGCTCATCATGCCATATAGTATTTTCTGCAACAACATAACTCTTGTTTTTACGGAATGCATCCCCAGTATTCGGATTTCTTTCATATGCAGGATAGTTGCTTGAAGTGATATCCACTCTTATTCTATGTCCTTTATTAAACACGATGGCAATATTACCAACGCTTATGTTAATTTCATAAATTTTACCTGCTTCAAGGAAATCTTCTCTCTCAAATGAAATGCGATGTCTCGCCATAAAAATGGAGTCAAGTACAAGAAATGAAGAACCATCTGGATAAACATCACATATTCTTATACAGAAATCTGTATCTCTGGCTGAAGAGCTAACCCATAAATGAGCTGTTATATTGCCTGCAATGTAAAGGGGCTCTTCAAGAGGAGGAGATGTATAGGAAATCACATCTTTTCTTGCTTCCACCTCATTTTGCTTTAATGGGCCAGCAGGAAAAACAAGATTTCTTCCTCCTGTTGTTGGAAAGGGATTAGATGGATTGTAAATGTAGCTATCGAAACCTTCATCACGCGGCTTTTCCTGATTGAGTAAACCATTTTCATGGAAATAAAATGGAGTTGCTCTTGCCGTATACGGGGGCCAGTCATCGCTTATCCACCATTCATTTCCTGTTCCATCTCCCTTATATCCATAAACAGTATCGCATTCCCCCATCATGTAAAACCTTACCTTTTCATCCATCACTCCTGTATCCTCTCCTTTCATCCAGTAATCGAGCCAGGAAAATGTCACTCCATAAACATCAAGAAATGAATTCACAGGATATAGCAAATCTCCCTGCTGCCTCGTTACAAAAGCTGCATGAGTCCATGGACCCATCAGCAATTTCTGATTGCCCTTGTATTTAAGCCCTTGAAAAGCATCGATTGTTCCTTCAGCAAAGATATCATACCATCCACCAATATGAAATATTGGCGTAGAAATTTGTGGATAACGAGTGGATAAATCAAGCTGGTGCCAGAAATCGCCATAATTGTAATGTTCCTCAAAAACTGGTATCATATATTCCGCCTGCTGGTTCTCAAGCCATATTTCAGCATCCCCCCGCCACTCACCTCCAGGATACATTGCATGCTTATAAAGGTTTGAAGCAGCTATGGCAGATAAAATGCAATTTACATCGCAGCTCCCCGCCAGCAGATAGGCGGCTATGCCCATTGCCGAGCCGCCCCACACCGCCACCTTGCCGTTGCACCATTCCTGCTTCCTTATCCACTGCACAGTATCGTTGCCATCCTGTGTAGCACCCCAGCCATCATCGAGGAATGCTCTGAATTTTCCTTCTGAAGCGTGGCATCCGCGTAAATCTTGAACTACGAGAGCATATCCTCTGCTCAAAAAGGCTTTGATTAGTGATTCATCCGTGGAGTTTTTATTATAAGGCGTTCTTATTAGCACAACAGGGTATTTTCCTTCGCCTGGCAGATAGATGTCGGTGGCAAGTTTTATGCCATCTCTCATTTCCACCATATATGTCTCCTTTATATAATCTGGTTTTTGAAAAGAGAATGAGAAAGGGAGAAGAAGGAGAAGGGAGGCAAAAAGAACGGCTTTTTTCACCATTCTTTCGCCACTTTTTCCAGCAGATGTAATAGATATTTCCAGAATTCCTCAACACTTTTTATATGAACCCTCTCATCAGGGCTGTGGGGATGCTCTATCTGTGGACCAATTGAAATTATCTCCTTTATTCCTGTTATATCTCCTATAACTCCAGTTTCCAGTCCTGCATGTATGGCCTTCTTTTCTGGCTCCTTTCCGTAAAGCTCCTTAAAAGCATCTGATGCTATTTTAAGCAACCTTGATTCCAGATTTGGCTTCCATCCCGGATACTTACTTCCTTCTTCTACGCTTGCCCCTGCCAGCTCGCCTATGCATCTTATACTTTGCATCAAGGCATCGAGAGCAGAGTTTATTGAGCTTCTTGAGCTCATTACAATGGTAGCCTCATCATCCATCCTTATTGTTGCAAGATTTGTTGAAGTTTCAACGAGCCCTTCCACTTCCTGACTCATTGCTATGACACCATGAGGCAACCCCATGAGCAATTTGATGAGTTTTTTATTGCTTTCCTCATCAATTACTTTTGTTATTCTGCAGTTCTCCACCTCCACTTTCAAATCTGGCTCTGTCTTGGAATATTCATTTTTAAATGCAGCTTCGAGTTCCTTTATTTTGTCCATCACGTCGCCATCAACCACAACTTCTGCTATTGCTTCTCTTGGTATAGCATTGTGTTTATCGCCTCCTTCTATTTTGCTTATCCTTGCATTTATATTGTAAAGGATGCGGGCAAGGAGTTTTATCGAATTTGCCCTTCCCTTATCAATTTCAATGCCAGAATGTCCGCCTTTAAGTCCTTTTACATGTATTCTAAGCCCCTCTTTGTCCACATTTTCGAACTTAACTGGCAACTTTATTGTAGAATTACCGCCACCAGCACATCCTATATAGATGACACCGAAATCCTCGCTATCAAGATTTATGAGAAGCTCGCCTTTTATAAATTCCTTTTTGAGATTGAAAGCTCCAGTTAAACCTGTTTCCTCATCCACCGTAAATAAAAATTCGAGGGGACCATGCTTTATATCCTTCTCTTCCATGAGGGCAAGGCACATTGCCAAGCCAATGCCATTATCTGCACCAAGCGTTGTTCCCTTAGCTTTAACCCACTCTCCATCCACATACGGCTGTATAGCATCCTTGCTGAAATCATGCTCCACATCCTTATTTTTCTCACAAACCATGTCCATATGGCATTGCAATGTTATCATAGGAGCATTTTCATAACCATTGGCTTTTTTACGGGCAACAACATTGCCCACTTCGTCCTTCTCCACCTCTAATCCATGCTTTCTTGCCACTTCCATAATGTATTCTGCTATTTTCTCTTCATGTTTTGAGCATCTTGGTATTTTACAAATTTCCTCAAAATATTTCCACACAACCTTTGGTTCCAAATTTTCGAGCATAATAGGAAATGCAATTTTGTATTAAAACATTTTTAGCGATTTTAAAAACGGCAACAATTATTTATATTACCTGTGGTTAGGCAATAATGAGGAAAGGATTGGTTGTTGTGGCGGTTGCGGTATGCTCGCTTATGCTTGCGGGCTGTACGGAAAAGGCGAGCGGAAAAACTGTTATAATGAGTTTGAAGGAATTGAATGAAGATTTTAATTATACTATAGACAGCAACAACTATACATACACGACATATTTTGAAACACTCAATCCTGGAGACACTCTCATAATAAGAGATAATATTTCAGAGAAAAGAGCAACGGGAAACACCACTCTTCTATTGCTTTCATCTCTTGAAAATGGAGGATTTTATTTTGATGCAAATTTAACAGATTACAATGTGGGAGATAAGATAGAAATAACTCTTCACATATCAGAGGATATTTTCAAGAAGGAAAACAATGGCCAGATGTGGACTCTCGACTTTGAAGTACTGAAGGAAGGATGGGATTTTGAACAGCATACAACAAAACCTCTGCCTGCAAATACAATAAGACATGTTTAAAAATCTCGCTGCTTTCAGAGATCTACAGGAAACAGAATAACAAAGTTTATATTCGGAAATTGATTTTGTGTGGGGTAAAAATGAACGAGGAAGAGATTAGAAGGGAAAGAATAAGAAATTTACTCACTCCAGATGTACTTGTATGTAAGGATTGCAGGGAGAAATATAAGGATGAGGTTTCATGCAGCGTATGCGGAATAAATATGCTGGATCCAAGCTATAAAGGAATGGTTTATGAATGTCCAGTATGTGGTAAGTTATATTGCGAGAGTTGCTGGAATAAAATGGAAGGAGTGAAACAGGAGAGTAAAGGTATATTTCGTTAGTTTTTTGAAAAATGACAGAAGAATATAGCGTTGATAAAATTAAAGTACTTGAGGGACTTGAGGCAGTTCGTAAAAGGCCAGCGATGTATATTGGCTCCACTGATGAGAAGGGACTGCATCACCTGGTGGAGGAAGTTATTGATAATTCCGTAGATGAAGCCCTTGCAGGCTATTGCAATAGAATATATGTGACGATAAATGAAGATGGAAGCATAACAGTAGATGATAATGGACGAGGAATACCTGTAGATGTTCATAGAGAATATGGAATTTCAGGCGTGGAAGTTGTGATGACGAAACTCCATGCAGGTGGAAAATTTGATAAGGGAGCATATAAGGTTGCGGGTGGTTTGCATGGAGTGGGTGTATCTGTTGTAAATGCTTTATCGAAATGGCTTGAGGTGGAAGTAAGAAGGAACGGCAAGATATACAGGCAAAGGTATGAGAGAGGGAAGCCAGTAACACCTTTAGAAGTCGTCGGCGAGGCAAAGGAAACGGGCACAAAGGTAACATTTTACCCTGATGAGGAAATATTTGGAGGAAAAACATTTGATTATCACATATTGCGTAAGCGTCTTCAGGAAATTGCGTTTCTTAACAAAGGACTGAGAATAAAACTTGTTGATAAGAGGAGCGGGAAAGAGGAAGAGTTCTATTATGAAGGGGGCATAATTGAATTTGTTAAGTACATAAACAGAAATAAAAATCCACTGCATGATGTGATTTATTTTGAAGGAGAGAAGGATGGGGTGCATGTCGAAATTGCGATGCAATACACAGATGGATATGCAGAAAATATATTCACATTCGTCAACAACATTCATACAAAAGAAGGAGGCACCCATCTTTCTGGTTTTAAATCAGCACTTACCCGTGTCCTTAATGAATATGGAAGAAAAAATGTATTCAAAAATAATGAATCGTTGGAAGGAGAGGATGTTAGGGAAGGCTTAACAGCCATAATTTCATGTAAGGTCCCAAATCCACAATTTGAGGGTCAAACAAAAACGAAACTCGGCAATTCAGAAGTTAAAGGCATCGTGGAAACAATAATGTATGAGAAACTCTCCATTTATCTCGAAGAAAATCCTTCGGCAGCGAGAAAAATCATTGAAAGAGCATTGCAGGCAGCAAAAGCGAGGGAGGCAGCGAGAAGAGCCAGAGAACTTGTGAGAAAGAAAAGTTACCTTGAATCTACTTCATTGCCTGGCAAACTAGCTGATTGCACCTCCAATGAGCCAGAGAAATGCGAGCTGTTTATTGTAGAAGGCGACTCAGCAGGCGGCTCAGCGAAGCAAGGAAGAGATAGAAAATATCAGGCTATTCTGCCTCTAAAGGGTAAAATACTGAATGTTGAGAAGGCAAGTTTTGATAAAATTCTGGAGAATGATGAGATAAGAGCAATAATATCTGCAATTGGCACGGGCATAGGAGATGATTTTGATATAAGAAAAGCAAACTATCACAAGATAATCATAATGACAGATGCTGATGTGGATGGAGCACATATAAGAACACTTCTTCTTACGTTCTTCTTCAGATACATGCGTCCTTTGATTGAAAATGGATATATCTATATTGCTCAGCCTCCCTTATATAGAATAAAGAAAGGTAATAAAGAGTATTATGCGTATAGTGATGAAGAAATGAAAAGGGTTGCGGAGGATGGGGCGACGATACAGCGATATAAGGGTTTGGGAGAAATGAATCCAGAGCAGTTATGGGAAACAACGATGAATCCGGAAAAAAGAATACTCAAAAAAGTGGAGATTGAAGATGCAATTGAAGCAGATGAACTTTTTACCATTTTAATGGGTAAAAATGTGGAGGAGAGAAGAAAGTTTATAAAGGAGCATGCAAAGGAGGTTGTGAATTTAGATGTCTGAGAGCATAATTATAAGACCTCTCGAAGAGGAAATGAAAACTTCATACCTCGACTATTCAATGAGTGTAATTGTAGGCAGGGCTCTGCCAGATGTAAGAGATGGCCTTAAGCCAGTTCATCGCCGCATCCTGTATGCAATGAAAGAAATGGGGCTGCATTACAACAAACCACATCGTAAATCAGCAAGAGTTGTGGGAGAGGTCCTCGGTAAATATCATCCTCATGGAGATGCAGCGGTATATGATGCTCTCGTAAGAATGGCTCAACCATTTTCAATGAGATATCCTCTAATAGATGGGCATGGAAATTTTGGAAGCATCGATGGAGATGCGCCGGCGGCGATGAGATATACAGAAGTAAGGCTAAGCAAGATAAGCGAAGAGCTGCTTAAAGATATAGAAAAAGATACGGTGGATTGGCGGGACAATTTTGATGGCACTCTCAAAGAGCCGGTTGTGCTTCCATCTCTTATTCCGAATCTCCTTCTTAACGGCTCTTCAGGCATTGCAGTGGGGATGGCAACTGATATACCCCCACATAATCTTAATGAGGTGGTGGATGCTATTATTGCAACAATAGAAAACCCTGACATAAGCATCGATGAACTTTTTGCTAAATATATAAAAGGACCTGATTTTCCGACAGGTGGCATAATATACGGCAGAAATGCAATTCTCAGAGCATATAAGACGGGCAAAGGTCTCATAAAAATAAGGGCGAAAACTCATTTTGAAGGGAATAAAATCGTCATAACTGAATTGCCGTATCAGGTAAATAAATCGGATTTACTCAGACATATTGCGGAACTTGTGAGAAAGGGGGTTATAAATGGAATAGCTGATTTGAGAGACGAATCAGACAGAAGAGGAATGAGAGTCGTTATACAACTTAAAAAAGATGTTTTTCCTGAAATTATTCAGAATCAGCTTTTCAAACATACACAAATGGAGAAAACATATGGCATAAACTGCATCGCTCTCGTTGATGGCGTTCCGAAGCTGCTTAACCTGAAGGAGCTAATAGAAGAATATATAAGACACAGAAGAGAGGTTATAAGGAGAAGGAGCAAATATGAATTAAAGAAGGCAGAGGAAAGTAAGCACATCCTTGATGGCTTCATAAAAGCGTTAGAGAATATTGATAAAGTTATAGAACTCATAAGGGCATCGAGAGACGCAAAGCAGGCGGCGAAAAAACTGATTGAGCAATTCAACTTTTCAGAAAGGCAAGCAAAGGAGATTCTTTCCATGCGCCTTCAATCACTCACCGCATTGGAGCATGAAGCGCTCAAAAAGGAAAGGGAGGAAAAGGAAAAGGAGATAGAGAGATTGAAGAAAATACTTGCTAGCAGAGAAGAAATCGATGCCATAATCAAAAATGATTTGCTGTATCTCAAAAAAACATATGGGGATGAAAGGAGAACAGAGATAAGAGAGGCAGCGGTAGAGATGGATATTGAGGATTTAATACAGGAGGAGGATAATGTTGTTATACTCACTGCTGGCGGTTATATAAAGAGGGTGCCACTCAATGAGTACAGGAGTCAGAAAAGAGGGGGAAAGGGGCTCATAGGCATGAGGATGAAGGATGAAGATGCTATATACAAGATAGTCAAAGCATCAACGCACGACTATCTCCTATTTTTCTCATCTGATGGAAGGGTTTTTGTCAAGAAAACATATGAGATTCCATATGGTGGAAGACATGCAAAAGGGAGAGCATTAATAAAT
>JAGHBD010000100.1 GCA_021161135.1 Thermoplasmata archaeon | reverse complement strand
ATTTCATCCCATCCCATTTTAATCAAAAAAACGATGGGATCCTCTCTTTATTTTTTTATAAATTTTTCAGGCTACGAGTTATGCCAAAAATGATTAGCCTTTTATATGAGAAAGGCTAATCTGTATCTGCCGTGCGATAAGGCATCTCTCAAAATTTATTCAAACTTGCTTTAAAAATGCCCCACCATCACTATTTCCAGCCTCTGATGCATTAGAAAAAGCATTCTTATTTTTTAAATTTTCAAATTCTTGAAACCCTTGACAATATTGTGGAAAAGATATTTTATGCAGATAGCATTTCCAATCATGAAAGTATGCGTTGTTGGCGGAGGTTATGTAGGCGTTACAACAGCTGTATGCTTTGCTGAGATGGGTAATGAAGTAAAAATCATAGATATAGATAAGGAGAAAATAGATAAAATAAAAAAAGGAGAAGCACCAATATACGAGGAAGGTTTGCAAGAGATGATGGAGAGAAATATGGAGCGAATAGAAGCTACGACAGAATATGAAATAGATGAAGATATCATTTTTATTTGTGTTGGCACTCCTTCGAAATCAGATGGCAGCATTGAGTTAAAATATGTTGAGGCAGCAGCAAAAAGAATTGGAGAAACGATGAAAGATGGTAGCATTGTAGTTGTTAAAAGCACTGTATTTCCAGGTACAACACAGCAAGTTGTAAAGCCGATAATAGAATCATATGGGAAAAATTTCGGCATAGCAATGAATCCAGAGTTCTTAAGGGAAGGAAAGGCAATACATGACTTTATGAATCCAGATAGAATAGTTATTGGGGTAGAAGATGAAGAAACGGCAAACATTCTAAAAAAATTATACGAACCAATAAAAGCCCCCGTGCTTATTACGACTCCTACCGAAGCTGAAATGATAAAATATGCAAGCAATGCTTTTCTGGCAACTAAAATTTCTTTCGCAAACGAAATTGGCAACCTTTGCAAGATACTTGGCATTGATGTATATAAAGTCATGAAAGGTGTTTCCATGGACCATCGCATCTCCCCCCATTTTCTAAATGCGGGCGTGGGCTTCGGCGGCTCCTGCTTCCCGAAAGATTTGAGGGCGCTGCTGGCTGGGAGCAGGCAGCTAGGGTATGAAATGGAGCTTATTGATGCGGTGTTGAGTGTGAATGAAAGGCAGCCTCTAAGGATAATAAATATTCTGGAAAAATATATGGATGTAAAGGGAAAAACTATTGCTGTGTTGGGGCTGGCATTTAAAGCGAATACCGACGATGTCAGGGAGTCGAGAAGTATTCCTGTAATAAGAGAGTTAATCAGAAAAGGGGCGATTGTAAAAGCATATGATCCAATGGCGATGGAAAACATGAAAAAAATTTTTCCTGATATAATATATTGCAGGAGTGTAAAAGAGGCGTTGAAGGAAGCGGATGCCTGCCTTATTCTGACGGACTGGGAAGAGTTTTCAGAGCCTGATTTTAGTGTGATGAAGAGAAAAATTGTTATAGAAGGAAGGAGAGTGTTGAAAAACAAGGAAGGAATAACATATGAAGGTGTATGCTGGTAACATCGACAAAATAAAATATTGTTTCCTGATTATCTCAGGATGCCAGTTGTAAACTTCGAATACTACGACCTCATTTCACTGCTTGGAATGGATATTGAAATGGACGAACTCATTAGAAAAATTCCTATGATTGGAGTTAGCGTCGAGAGAGTTGAAGGAAATGAATTGAGCATAGAAGTTTTTCCAAATCGTCCAGATTTACTCAGCGTTGAGGGAATGGCTAGAGCACTAAGGGCTTTTTTTGGCATCGAAAAAGGGTTGAAAAAATACGATGTTAAGCCACCAAAAATTCAAATCATGGTTGAAAAAAGCGTTGCGGAGGTACGTCCTTTTATTGCTGGAGCCGTTATAAGAAATGTTGAAATGACTTATGAGCTGGTTGCCTCTCTTATGGAAGTTCAGGAGAAGCTACATTTTTCAGTTGGGAAAAATAGGAAGAAGATGGCAATAGGAGTGCATGATTTTGATAAGGTTTCTCCTCCCTTTGTGTATAAAGGTGTGAAGCCAAGCGAAATAAAATTTGTTCCCCTAGGGAAAGAAGAGGAGATGGACCTTAATGAAATACTGATGAAGCATGAGAAAGGGGTGGAATATGCTCATTTGCTCGAAGGACATGAATTCTATCCAATAATACTGGATAAGAATGGCAACGTGCTTTCCTTTCCTCCCATAATAAATGGACAGCTTACAGCAGTTACAGAAAACACGAGAAATATTTTCATAGACGTAACAGGTACAGATTTTAGAGCTGTTATGGATGCACTCAATATAATATCCACATCTATAGCTGAGAGGGGGGGCAAGCTTGAACAGGTGGAGATAATAGGGCAAGAAAAAATAGTGACGCCAGATTTAACCCCAAGAGAGATGGAAGTGGAAGTTGAATACATCAAAAAGATTTTAAATATTGGAGAAGAGAAAGAAATAATAGAAGCACTTTTGAGAATGGGACATGATGTCTCTGTTGAGGGAGAAAAAATCAAGGTATTTTATGCTGCATGGAGAACCGACATACTTCATCCAATTGATTTGGTTGAGGACATTGCCATAGGATATGGATATGAAAAATTTGAAACAAAGTTGCCTAAATCCATGACATTTGGCTCGTCTTTTGATTATAACAGAATACATCACACGATGATTGGCTTAGGCTTCAATGAAGTTGTTACTCTCAGCATTTCAAGCCCAGAAAAGGAGTTTGAAAAAATGGAGATGGAAGGAGAGGCTGCAGAAATTGCCAATCCAATAGCGAGAGAGCATTCGATACTCCGCATCTCTTTACTTCCATCCCTGCTTGAAATACTTTCAAAAAATAGACATAATGAGCTTCCTCAGCAGATATATGAGGTGGGAGATGTTGTGAAATTTGAAAAAAATGAAGCAAAGCAAAAAACAATGCTTGCAGGAGTTAAGATAGATGCCAGAGCAGGTTTCACAGAATGCAAATCTATTGTGGAGGCAATACTCAGAAACTTAGGATATAAACTTGATGTAGAGGAGAAGAAACATCCTTCCTTTATCGAAGGGAGATGCGCCTTCATCATTTTAAATGGAAATGAAGTGGGATATTTTGGAGAAATTAAACCATCCGTAATAAGCAATTTCAAGCTCGAATATCCTGTTATAGCGTTCGAAATCGATTTATCTCTTCTTCCTGCGAAATAGCATAGCAATGCTAATTCCCACAACAGCTAACACAAACTCAAAAGCGGGCGTGCGGAGGCTTTGCGGCTGGGGCAGCCCTTTTATCTGAGGAGAAGGCTCTAGGCCAATATTGCTATCTGCTGTGGTTTTTATTGTGTAGTTGCCCCCATAGATAAGGTTTCGATAGGCTTTATCGATCCCACGGAAATAATGAATGATTTCCACATATACATCTATTCTATTCTCGGCATCTTTTTCCCATCCTTCATATCGTGGAGATGTTGAGTAGATAAGAAAATCACCGCTTTTGCCAGTTTCTGTGGCATTTATTTCATAGCCATTAATGACATAAAAAACTCTGAATTTCTCCTTGCTTATATTCCTATACACCTTTATTAT
>JAGHBD010000139.1 GCA_021161135.1 Thermoplasmata archaeon | reverse complement strand
TTTGTGGTTTGTTTGAGGTTGATGACATGTTAAAGCCCGCCTCCATATAAGCATGAAGGAGGCGGTAGAATGTGGTATGCAGGTATTGGATGTGCATAAGAAGTTTTGTCAGATCATAGTATGTACAAAAGAAGGAGAGGTTATAAAGAAAGGAAAAATAAGAACAAATGAAAAAGAAATGAGAATGAATGGAACCAACCCCCTCTTTCATTATTTTCTCACACTCATTTCGAGCGATATTTTTTATTTCACTCCTTTATCTCTCCTTTGGAGATTATATTTTTAACCACATTTTCCACTCTTTCCACAGCCTTTAGCACCTTTTCGATTCTGCTATCTTTGCTATCTTCCATAAGAAGCTGTAGATATCCTTTTGCAATGCAGAGCGGATTTAAAAAATAATGGGCAGTCCGCAATCTGAAATTTCGCTCTTTTTCAAGAAGTTCCTTTATTTTTTCCTCCGATTTTTCAATGGCTTCGAGCATATTGTTTATTGCCATCGACAATCTTCCTATTTCATCATCCCCCATATTTTCTATTCTCCTTGTTGCATCCCCGCTTTTTGCAATTTCATCTACGCTCCGACTCAGCCTCACAATTCTTGACGTCATTCCCTTTTCAACGAGCAGAGAGAAAATTATACTCATGACTATGCCGACAGCAAGAAAAAATGCTATAAAATAGTGAATGATTGTTTTCCCTTCCTTATAAATATTTCTTTCAATTTTCAATTTTATAATCGCCACTGGCTTATCCCATATATCATGCAATACTGTTAAACCTGCAACATAATTTTCATTTATTGCATAGACGTGCGTAGCATTATCTGAAAAATATTTTCCAGAAAGATTTGTCTCGTTTAGGAGGGACATAGAAAAGGAGAGGTGAAGCAATTTGGAAATTTTTTCTATTTCCTCATCACTTATATACCTAACCATTATCAGTGCCCCTCTTATTGGCCCCTCGTCATTGCTTTTTAATATCGGGCGGGAGGATATCATCGCTATTTTTTTATCAAAGGCGACGAGACCAGCTACACTTTCATTTGGACTCTTGAAGTCTATTAGAGAGTCATGTTCTCTAATATACTCAAGCAGCTCATCAGGTATATCCACTTGGCTTTCATTGCTTAAATCAAATGCTTTTCCATAAACGAGATTGCCAGAAGCATTAAAGAAAAGCATTGCATTTAGCCTGAGGGCAACAAAAGTTGAATCGACGAGATTCGACTCTATATATGCCTCGTTTCTATTTTCCACGAAAGCATATGTATCATCCCATGCCGCCCAGTCATAATTTGTTGTATCTAAGGAATAAATTCCGTTATATAGTGCATCAACTATTCGCCTGCTTTCATGACAAACATTTTCTTTTTCCAGCCTCATAAAACCTTTCATAAGTATTTCAGAAGAAAACACATATATTGATGCAACAAAAAGAATGAGAACGGAAACTGTAATCAGTAGAATCTTAACACGTAGATTCATTGCAACTTTTACCTTTTTATCACTTAAAAAATTTTCTAAATATTAGCGAGCAAACTGCTTGCATTTATTGATGTGTAGTTCATTGATGCTTTATATTCACATTACTTCTACGCCCCTCTTTATTTCTTTCTTTGAAACGCCCTTGCCCAGTTTCTTCTCCATTTCCCTATAGTAATCCATCATTTCCTCATCTATTGATGGATGAACCTCTTTCAATGCTTTTATAAAGTGTTCCATTTTGACAACATTTGCATTCATGTTTTCGCGAAGAGCAATCATTCCTGCTTCCCTGCATATGCCTTCAATATCTGCACCAGCATATCCTTCCGTTAGCTCGGCAAGCTCATCCAAATCCACATCATCGGCGAGAGGCATCTTGCGGGTATGTATTTTGAATATTTCTTTTCTTGCCTCCTTGTCTGGAGGCCCTACCAAAATAAGTTCATCAAATCGTCCAGGGCGGAGAAGAGATGGGTCGATAATATCTGGCCTGTTGGTTGCGCCTATGACTACAACATCATTTAACTGCTCCAAGCCATCGATAGATGTTAGAAGTTGATTAACAACTGTTTCTGTAACTCTCGTGCCCTCATAACTTCCTCTTCTCGGTGCGAGAGCATCGAGCTCATCAAGGAAAATGATCGACGGAGCTGTTTGCTTTGCCTTCTTGAAAAGCTCTCTTATTGCCTTCTCACTTTCACCCACCCACTTACTGAATATTTCTGGCCCTTTTATTGAGAGGAAGTTTGCCTCACTTTCCGTCGCCACTGCTTTGGCGAGTAAAGTTTTTCCTGTGCCTGGCGGGCCGTAAAGCAATATGCCCTTTGGCGGACGAATACCCATTCTCTTGAAAACCTTTGGATTTTTGAGTGGCCACTCCACTGCCTCCCTGAGGCGCTGCTTTACCTCGTGCAAGCCACCAATATCATCCCATCTTACTTTCGGAATTTCCACCATCACTTCTCTCAATGCAGAGGGCTCTATATTTTTCAGCGCTTCTTTGAAATCTTTCATTGTCACAACCATTTTTCGAAGCACTTCTGTCGGAATAGGCTTATCCAGATCTATCTCTGGCAGGTAGCGGCGCAGCGCACTCATTGCCGCTTCCCTAGCAAGAGCAGCTAAGTCAGCGCCAACAAATCCATGGGTTACATCAGCGAGATAATCTAAATCTACATCATCGGCAAGGGGCATGCCCCGTGTATGTATCTGCAGGATTTCCTTTCTTCCATTTCTGTCTGGCACGCCTATCTCTATTTCCCTATCAAATCTTCCCGGCCTTCTTAAAGCAGGATCAAGTGAATCGGGGCGATTTGTTGCCCCTATAACTATTACCTTCCCCCTTCCTTTAAGTCCATCCATTAAAGTTAGGAGTTGAGAAACAACTCTCCTTTCCACCTCTCCATGCACTTCCTCGCGCTTTGGAGCAATGGCATCTATTTCATCAATGAAAATGATTGAAGGAGCATTTTTCTCCGCTTCCTCAAAAGCCCTCCTTAAATTCTCCTCGCTTTGCCCATAAAATTTACTCATTATCTCTGGCCCATTTATTGTGAAAAAGCTTGCTCCCGATTCATTTGCTACAGCTCTGGCTATTAAAGTTTTTCCTGTGCCTGGCGGACCGTAAAGCAATACGCCTTTTGGAGGATCAATGCCAAGTCTTTCGAAAAGCTCAGGATGTTTTAATGGCAACTCTATCATCTCCCTTATTTTCATTATTTCTTCATGCAGCCCACCAATATCCTCATAACTCACCTGCGGTAACTTCAGCATTTCCTCCTTTATCGGCTCCTCCCTAACAACAATTTGTGTTTCCTCTCCTATTAAAACAATTCCCTTTGGCTCCGTTTTCACAACACCGAAAGGAAGGGAATTTCCAAATAAAGCGATGCCAGGAATGACGATGGTATCTCCAGCAGTAACGGGCCTCTTCAAAAGCCCTCTTTTAACCAAATTTTCTATTCCATGCCCAAACTGAATGCGCTGACTTTGTGAGATGGCAGGGGCTATAACAACTTTCTCTGCTATACGTGGCTCAGCCTTGCGGACAATAACCTTATCTCCTATTCCCACCCTAGCATTTTTCCTAGTAAGGTTGTCTATCCTTATTATTCCCTTGCCTTCATCAACTGGGCGAGCCCTCCATACAATGGCTCCTGTTTTTCTTCCTCCTTCTATTTCAACAACATCTCCCGGCGAAACCCCAAGCTGGAGGCGCGTTTCAGCATCGAGGCGTGCTCTTCCTGCGCCCACATCCTGACTCAGCCCTTCTGCGACCCTTAGCACCACTTCTGTCATCTTATCAATTCTATCATAACACACGCATATTAATCTTTTGCTATCCGAACGGGTTTGGGAGGGCTGCAAGTGCGTAGCCAGCTATGAACAGAGGAGAAATTTCACCAGTTGGTAAAAAGAAATTTATTACCATTCCTATGAAACCAAGCAGCATCATGTCGCCTTCATCACCAATGCTCTGCACCCCTTTGATGCCAACTGTTTTTATATTTCCAGTATCCACACCTATAAGCATTGCAGGCGTCGCAAGGCGGAAAGGTAGCAAATGAGTTATTGCAGCAAAAATGGCTGTGAGTATTGCGGCGCCAAATGCATTTCCAGTTATGGCGAGGGCTATGAAAAAGAAGGATAAATCGAGCGTGTAAAGGGCAATTCCTTTTGCAATGCCAAAGACAAGACACATATAATTTGAAATATTGTTATCATCATATAACATCTCTATTCCAAGATGCGAAAGAACATAATCAACATCCATCTCATACATTTTTTCCATAATTTCTTTTGCCTCATTTATTGGCATTTCTTTCCTTATTTCTCTCTCCCTTCCGACACCATAAAATGTTATTACAGCTGTTGCCTTCTCCTCATTCGCTTCTATTATATTGCCAAAAGGCAGAGTAAGCATAACAATTGCAAGGAAAATTGCAAGCCCCTTCATAATGTTATTACGGCGTAATATATATGGATTGCGGTTTTCTTTACGATTTTGCCTTAATCATTTCCTGCCTATATAAAAAGAAAAAGGAAAAATTATTGGCTTGGTTTTTCCTATTCCTTTTTCCCATACATCTGTTTATAATACTCCCATTTTTCGTCGAGGCGGCGCTTTATTTCTTTTATATCCTCTTCAGTAAGATGGCGGAATCTTCCCTGCATTCTGAGCCAGTTTTCTATCGGCTCTCTTTCCTTTCCTTCCAGAATGCGTTTGCTGTAGCCAGTAAATTCGATTTTTCCATTTATTGCCTCATATAGTACCCATGCCCCTGTCTTAACCGCAAGCTCAGCCATCTCAACAGTCTTACTCATATCAAAGCGCCATCCCGGCGGGCAAGGAGCAAGTATTTCTATATAACGTGGTCCCTTCATCTCCTTTGCTTTCTTCATTTTATTGTATAAATCTTCTGGATAAGCAATTGTTGCTGTAGCAACATATGGAATATGATGTGCCAGAACTATCTCTGCCAACTCCTTTTGATGCTCTTTTTTGCCAGTCCATGTTGTTGTTGTCCATGCGCCATAGGGCGTTGCCCCGCTCCGCTGTATGCCAGTATTTGAATACATCTGATTGTTGTAGCATACATAAATGAAATCCGTTCCCCTCTCCAGTGCTCCTGACAACGCTTGCAATCCAATGTCATAACTTCCTCCATCTCCGGCCCACACAACAGGCAACACATCGCTTTTTCCCTGCGCTTTCAATCCTGCTGCCACGCCTGAAGCGGCTGCTGCGGCAGCTTCAAAGGCTATATTTAATGTGGGGACATTGAAGGCTGTTTTGGGGTACAATGCCTGAATAACAGCGCTACATGATGCTGGAACTATAAGCATCGTATTTTTTCCCAACGCCTTTAAAGCCGTTCGCAATGCAATGGTTGCAGGACAGCCAGGGCAGGCAGCGTGCCCTTTCAATATATATTCCTCAAGTGGCAAATCCTTTATCGCCATTATTTCACCTCCGTGGGATACCACCCTTCCTTGCCTTCTTTGGCAAGCTCATAAATTCTTTCTATATCCCTATAACTCACATCCACGCCTCCAAGTCCTGCTATGAAGCCATAAACCTCCTTTCCTCTCGCCTTTATTTCATTATAAACTATTCCTCCTAAACCCGGAGAAATATCGCGATCTATAACTATCATCTTGTCATATTTCAGATATTCATACGGAAATGGACGGAATGTTCTCAACTTTAGCAATCCTACTTTTTCTCCTTTGCCCCTCAATTCATCCACCGCCACCCTTGCCTCAGCTGCCAATGCTGCCATAGTAACTATAACATAATCTGCATCCTCACATTTATATTCCTCGACAAGCCCATATTCTCTTCCAAATTTCTTTCCAAATTCTTCTCCAACTTCCTCAATGATTTTTTTAGCATTTTCCATGGCCCGATGCATTGAATAGCGAATTTCCATATACGGCTCTGGAGGCACTATGTTGCCGTGAGTAATCGGATTTTCTATATCGAGTGTCCATGATGGCTTGAAAGAGGGCAGGAATGCATCTATTTCCTGTTGCGATGGCA
>JAGHBD010000113.1 GCA_021161135.1 Thermoplasmata archaeon | reverse complement strand
TATCTGGATAGTATTTCGAGCACTGCCCTTTTACAGGAAAATAGATACCTACTCCACTCAGCATTCCGCATGAAGAAATAATGGTTTCGTTGATAGCCTCGACAATCTCTTCGCATCCAATATACTCTGCAAAATTTTTCAAGTCAATATACTGCAAACAATAGGCACTTTCATTTCTTGCTTCTGTCACATTTACAGCATGAGAATATATAAATTCATTTATTGTTGCAAGCAGGTAAGACATTTTGCTCAAATTCCATGCAGCAAATGATGTCGACAAAAATACATATTCGCCATAAACATCAACTATTTTTTTACACACATCTTCTGCCCCTAGCTCACCAATTGCCTTCAAAATCTCGTTATGGGGTAAGCCAGCGGCTGGCATCGCGCCCTCGCAGGCAATCATATAATCTGCCACATTTTTCAAGGAATATGCAACCTCTACACAACCCATATAACAGGCGGAAAAAATGACTATATCAACTCCTCCTGCAAAAGCGAGAGCATTTTCAATTTCAGCCATTGTAAGCATATCTGTATTCGTTGCATCAAAACATACGCCCATCCATCCGTTACCGTGTCCCCATATTTCTAAGATGTAATTTTTCGCTACATAATTTTCCTTGGCATATAGGAGTAAATCTTCAAGGGTCTTGGAGGAACCCATGTTCTTTTCTCCAAGTGTAGTTTTTTCTATTCCATCGTCAATAACATAAAGCCATGTATCATTTTCTTCATTTCCATCAAAGAGAATAATGACGGCCATATCCTTCAACGAAGAATTCTTTATTTCATTTAATTCTGAAAGAGCATAGGAATATAGATCATTGTCGCCATCCATATACAGTATATATGTCCAGTTGTATGCAGGTTGCTGCTGCATTTCTCTTTCTGTCAAAAAACTTCGTACAGGACTTTTAACATATTCTTTCCCATCAAACACCTCAATCATCCAGAAATATTCCTTATCAGGTTCAAGATTTAATTTAAATATGTTCTTTGTGGTTTTACCAACAAACTCCATGCTTTCTGGTGTTTCGCCAATATAAACATTAAAGACCAGTTTATCCCTATCCGGATCGATAGCAAACCATATTAGCTCTGTAGCACATCTAACTTTTGCATCAGGAGGAGGATATAGCAGATAGATTTGTGGAGGATTGTTTCCAATTTTATAGCCTGTGATGTCTGTTACAAGTTTTTCAATCACACGATTTTTAGCAGTTGTGGAATAGCCTATCATACTGACGAATAGGAGAAGGGTCGCAATCATTGCCCAAAAAGCTGTTTTTGCTTTCATTTTGCTATCAAACTAATAACAGAGGGTGGTATATAAATTTTATCATTTTAATAGCAAAATGCTATCAATCTTTTCTAACTCTTTTTAATTTTCCCCCACAAACTGGGCAAATTTCATAAAATTCTTTGAAAAATTTGCCGCATGATTTGCATCTAAAAATCCAATAAAATTTTTCTTTTATTCCTTCTTCAATTATGCTTTCATATCTTATGTTAAGCTCCTTAGCAACATTTTGCATGGAGTAATCATCTGTAAGAAGGGTTGCATTAAGTTCATATGCCAATGCCAAAGCCTCTATATCTGCAGGAGAAAGAGATGCAATATCGCCCGTCTTTATAGCAGTTTTTTTTACAGTATCAACAGCTTTTTTCGATGGCTCCACGATTTCCATTCCCCTACTCATTAAAAATTCCATTAATCGCCACGAATGCCCGCCGGGCTTAATCTCTTTGGCTACTTCTGGTGTTGTATATAGTTTTCCTGTAAATATCCTTCCTGAGAGAATTGCTGAGGTATCAAGCACATATGGCATTGGATACTATTCCATTTGCCAATAAAAGTTTTTATATTGGTGCAACATAAAATTGCATGGAAATCCGCATTGATGGCTGGCAGAGCAACCTCACATTTTCATGTGCTCATTTCCTTGCAGATTATTCAAAATGTTCTCGCCTCCATGGTCATACATATGCAATTCATCTGATATTGAGGGGAGAAGCAATAGATGGAATACTCATTGACTTTAGAGTGGTTAAAGATATATTGCGAAGATTGATTGAGGAAATTGACCATAAGGTTATTATACCAACAGAAGGAAAGTTTGAGATAAGAGAAGATGAAGAAGTTGAAATAAAATATGAGGGAAAAAGATACGTTTTCCCAAAAGAAGATTGTGCATTTCTTCCCATCTTTTCGTCTTCAGCTGAAAATCTTGCTTCATATTTCCTGAGTAGAATAATCAAGGAAATAAATGCATCAAATATAAATGAAATAGAGGTTGGTATAGATGAGGGACGCGGCCAAGGGGCGTGGGCAAAATGGCAAAGGCAGTCTGTTTGATTTCTGGAGGGATGGATAGCGCCGTGGCGGCGGCGATAGCAAAAAGTGAGGGACACGAAATATATGCCATCACTTTCAATTATGGGCAGAGGAATAAAAAAGAGATGGAGGCTGCAAAAGAAATTGCCAAATGGCTTAACGCACATCATAAAATTCTCGATGTTAATCTCCGTCAGATAGGTGGTTCAGCTCTTACAGATGAAATAGAAGTGCCTGAGGAGGCGGAAGGCATCCCGCCCACATACGTGCCAGCACGAAATACGATTTTTCTTTCATTTGCTTTGGCATATGCAGAAGTTATAGATGCAGATTACATATTTATAGGAGTGAATGCTGTGGATTATTCCGGCTACCCCGACTGCAGACCTGAATACCTAGAGGCTTTTCAGAAGGTGGCTGATTTAGCACTCAAAAGAAGTGTCGAGGGAAAGCCGATAAAAATAAAAGCACCCCTGTTATATCTTTCAAAAGCAGAGATAGTGAAAAAAGGGCATGAGTTGGGAGTTCCCTTTGAAAAAACATGGAGTTGTTATAGAGAAGGAGAAAAAGCGTGCGGGAGATGCCCATCTTGCAAACTTAGGTTAAAAGCATTTGAAGAAGCGGGAGTGAGGGATCCAATTGAATATGAATAGGAAATTACTCGGAATCATAGTGGTGGCTTCCATCCTTTTAACAGGATGTATAAAAAAAGAGGAGGAAAAAATTCCTTCTGTATTCAAAACAGATGCCTTCAGAGTTGGAGATAAAATAGAATATGAAACATGGGGAAAGATGATAGTAAAGCGGGAGGAAGGAGGATTTCTCATATATGGAAGCAGAGGAACGGCCACCATAGAAATCCAGAAAGCAAATGTGGAAGATGGTTTTGGAAATAGTTTTGCAGCCCTTGAATTTCATGTGACACTTGATGAAACACCTTATAATTATACGGTAGAGGAAAAAGAAAGTCTTCCAATCAAGATGGACAAATACATTTACAGAATTTATGAAGGAGGAATAGTAGGGGGAATAATAAAAAGTGTTACGATACATCACGCCATAAACAGGGAAAGAAAAATTGTGATAAATTCTCAGCCTATCTTGGATATTGTGGATTTCTTCCTCCAAGAAGAATTTTCAGATGGCATGAATGGGAGCTTTTATTATCAGGGGATGAATTTTGGATGGAGTGCAAGATATGATAAAAATGTGAAGGCTCTTAGAATAGATATTCTTGCAAATTCTTCCATAAACTTCTCCATATGGATCAGGAATGGCTATCCATTGCCATATCAAATTTCCTTTTCAAGCGATAATGGAATAAGATATAATAAATATACTTATGTACTCAAAAAATTCAAGAGGGGAGATGGAGAAGAAATTCATATCGGAAATATAAATTATTCTTCAAAGAGAAATATAGAATTTTATGAATGGAAAGATTTTGGAGCGCCTCCTCATGGAGAAGGCAGCAAACTCAAAATGAGTATAAGGGAGGCAATGGCGCAGGCATTAACATTCAGCGGATTGAAAAAATTCCTTAAAGAGCATAAAGATGCATACATGGTATATGCCGAGTATTGGGAGAGTGGCGACGAAGCTGGCTGGCTGCTCCATTTTGCAAATAAGGAAATGCGGAAGGATTATGTGCTTAATATATCAAATACTGGAAGAGCACCTATACCTTCAACAGAGCTATCTCCGTATCTTGCCTATGAGGAGATACCGAAGGATATCGATGAAGTGGCTGACACAATGTTGAGTGTTGCGGAAGCAGAGAATATTTTTTCAAGCATGCATGATTTTTACAATGAGAATTACACCTTTGAAATTGCTTTTGTTGAAGAATATTACCCAGATACGATTTTTGATGTATGGGAAGGAAACAGCAAAGAAAAGGAAATATCTTTGAGCATCGTTTCCCCCAGGGGAGCATGCTTTATAAATGGGCTTCATGAGATGGTGAAAGATTATTCCTTTGGCTACCGTCTTGTCGTGGAGTCGCCGCCTTTCATAGTTTTTGACGGAAAAATAAATGGAGAGAATGGTTTGGTAACATATGTCTATGAAGAATATTAAGCTTACAATAAACGAGATTTTTTATTCAATTCAGGGAGAGGGTAGTGATGCTGGGCTTCCGACTATTTTCATCCGTCTTACTGGCTGCAATCTTAGATGTACATATTGCGATACGCAATATGCATTTTATGAAGGGGAAGAAAAGGATATTGAAGAAATTTTAAGAGAAATAAGGGAATGGGAATGTAAGAGGCTTTGTATCACAGGTGGTGAGCCTTTACTTCAAAAAGGAATATATGAATTAATTGATGCTCTTCTGAAAAGGGAATATGAAATTAGTGTTGAAACAAATGGCTCGATCAGCATAGAAAAGCTGGCAAAAATGAGTGTTGTAATCAAAATGGATGTAAAATTGCCTTCATCTGGAATGCACAAAAAAATGCATATGAAAAACATTAATCTTCTTAGAAGCGATGACGAATTGAAATTTGTTATAGGAGATAGAGCGGATTATGAGTATGCAAAGGAAATTTTGAAGGAATATAAGCCGAGATGCAAAATAATTATGCAACCTGTATGGAAAAAGATGGATGCCAGCAAACTTGCAGAATGGATTTTAGAAGATGGCATTGATGCAAGACTCTCCTTGCAACTTCATAAAATTTTGTGGGGAGAGAGAAAAGGAAGGTAATTAAATTTCTTCTCTATTCCCCACCAAATCTACAGCTACCGACTTAAACTCATAGTATGCTGAGCACGATGCAATAAAATTCCACTGATATGGCTCTTCTTCACACCACCCATAAAATATCCATTCTCCTCCATTGACTCTATAATAAAGGGCTACTTTTTCCACACCAATTCCCTCTATACCTTCATTGCTTTTATCTTCAGCAGTTGCAGTAATGAGAATGGTATCTCCTTCCTCTAAATTAGCTGAGGCAGGAAAAACAAATGAATGTGGGGGAGTGGAATCTACAAAATAATTCTTTTCATGCACTTCTTCCACTCTCCCTAAATTATCTTTCCCATAGAATTGGATGGTATAACTGCCTTCTTTAAAAATTCTAATTTTAACATTTTCATCTGGATTACTATTCATCCATTCCGTCCATTCTCCATCTGGTCCCTTTATTCTGTAATAAATTATGCTGCCTTTCACATCATATACATCCTTAGTAAAATTTAACCATATAGTTGTAGCAGATGTGGAAGAACCAGCTATGACTTCTGTGCTGGATACTTCAATAACTATATTGATGAGTTGATTTTTTACTTCCTCAGCAGATTTCCAGTAAAATCTCTTCCCACCAGTTGCGGAGGCAAGTTCATCCATATATCTTATAACATCTGGTGAGCTTCCGTCTCCATTCATCGGATAGGCAATAACATCATTCTCCCTGCACTTTTGTATCGCTTCCTGTATCCATGCCTCATCATCTGCATTTCCTGTTCTACCACCCTTATATGGGCATTCATCGCTAACCGGAATAATTATTTTTACAACCCCCTCCCGCCATTTGTACGCCGCAGCCGCCTGAGCCGTCGCAACCCCCCAACTCTCTGAATGAACCGCCCAGCTGTTGTGAGCGCAATCTTTAGCACTTCCCAATCCAAAAATACTATATTTAAAATCTATTCCTTCCTTTTCTAAGCCATATACAATATCTCCAATGATATTGCATAAATCATTCCATTCGTTATTCATGCTGCCAGATGTATCAACAAGGAAAACAACATCAACAGGTCTATGAATTGTTTTTACTTGGGTAGCCAATGGACCTGAAATTTCTAAATAAGTTATTGGAGATGTATCATCAACATATATGGTTGCATTTCTCACATATTTCCAGTTAGGAGAGCTTTCATTCAAACCAAGATATGTTGAATAGTATTCTATATAGTATTTTCCTCTCTCGGAAAGTTGCAAGCTGTTTCCTTTCATCCATCCATTCCATCCCTCCTTCTCTTTCCAAACCCTATAATAGGTGGTATCTCCATATACAGAATCTAGATATATGGAAGTTTCTGAAGAAATCCAGCATGTATTGTTTTCCCTAAAATATGGTCCTTCAAAACGTAATACGGTGAATGGAAACATATAGTTTATAGGTGGTGAAATAGCGATTCCTTCATTTCCTTCTTCATCAATTGCAACCACTTTGATATAATGTCTATCTGGAGAAGGAGGAATCCATTCATATTCTCCTGTATTATCCTTCGGATCATATATAATTTCTTCAATTTGCCACTCATTATTTTCATTTCTTCTGGAGTAGATTTCTATCCTTGCTACATCTCCATATTCTCCATCATCTGCCCCCCATTTAATTATGATGGAACTCTCTACAAGGATCTCTCGATCGGGATATGTTATTTTTACATGAGGGGGGATTCTGTCAACATAAGGATATTTATCTTCTGCTTGTATAAGGATATATTTTTCTCCATTCTTTTCAACCAGTTCAAAAATTAGGGTTATTTCTCCACCTCCGTCTATTATGTATCCCTCCGGCTCTCTTATTGTCCATCTTCCATTTTCATATTTTCCTTCTCTGAATTTCATGCTTTCCTCGAGCCATATAACCTGTTTGCTTCTTCCTTCTACCCTATAAAAAATGCAGTTTCCTTCATCAGTTAATCCACTTTCCAGCACACCATTGTTGTCTGGATCCGGGTCAACCCCAAAGCCAATATAAACTAGGTTGGCTGGAAATGTGAAATTATATTCTCTCGTATCCCCTGTAAAATCAAAAGGATTTTCAACATCTCTTGCATTCCCACTTTTAACCATTGTTGATAGCAGTGCAATAAGTTCTTCGCACTGCCTCCTCACACTACCTTCCTCTTTTTCTTTCATTGCATTTTGAAGTCCAACATAAGCCAAAGTAACAATAGCAACGGCAAGAATTATGCTTATAGTTGCTCTTACAGGAATGAACGTTGCACCTCTTTTATCCACCACCAACTTCATACGCGCACCAACATTACTCCCTCTTCCTCTACATATTTATAATGACCCTTGCGCTGTAACTTCTGTACCCAACAATTCTTAATATCACCCTCATCATACACTTATTTGCATCTATTTCTTTTTCTTTACTTCTTTCCTCCATTTTTCCTCCTTACTGTAACATACACCACTATTATTCCCAAAATGACAAACAACCCTTCAAACCCTGGTATACCGCCACCACCGCCGCCACCGTCTCCTTCATCTCCATTTACTACATCTTCTTTCCCCTGCCACTCTTCCGCAAGAATGATGGGATTGGCGAAAGCGAATGAACCTGAGTCTTCTTCCCTGTTTACGTAAGTATTATAGTTGATTTCCCAATAACAATTTATGGCAGCATGTCCAGTTAAATTTCCATTTGGTCTGAGAATCCAGATATAAGTAACTGTCTGGTTCGCAATAACATCTTCAAAACTCACAATTTTTTCTATCCCTTTACCCTCTATTACATCATATGGTATAGTGATACCC
>JAGHBD010000143.1 GCA_021161135.1 Thermoplasmata archaeon | reverse complement strand
ATGGAATAAAGTTATATTACTATACAGACGGTAACATCATAAAGAACAATTATATCTACAATAATTCAGATGGAATAGAAATAAGCTATAAGAATCATACAAACAATGTTATCCATGGCAATTACATCTATAACAACAGATACAATGGTATATTTTTCGATGCTATTGCGGAAAATAACACCATCATGGACAATGAAATTTACGATAACGAAAACAATGGAATTTATATCAAAAGTGGTGGCCAATTTAATAGCATCCTAAATTGCGACATTTATTCAAATGGATATTACGGTATAAGATTAGAAAACAGCATTAATAATACTGTTTCTGGCTGTACCATTTATTCAAATGGAGATGATGGCATATCGATTTACAGCAATAGCATGAATAACAGCATTTCCAACTGTAATATCTATTCAAATAATGATTTTGGCATTTGGATCTCCACTTCAAGCAATTACAATAATATCTCCAATTGCAACATTTATTCGAATAATAATGCTGGTGTTGGCATGGGATTTTCTAGCATCCATAATGTGATTTATGGTTGCAATATCTATGACAATGAAGATGGCGTTTATATCAGTTCATCAAATAATGTAGTATCTGGATGCAATATCTCTTCAAATAACTATAGAGGAATAAATATACAAGCATCAAGCAACGAAATCAAATCAAATTATATAACTGGAAATCAATACGGCATTTATATAGGCAGTGTAAATGACAACCTCATTTACAACAACTATTTCAACAACACCATAAACGCCTATGATGAAGGAAACAACATATGGAACATAAGCAAGACTGCTGGAACAAACATTATAGGCGGAGCCTGGCTCGGCGGCAACTACTGGCATGATTATGCTGGCGATGATACAGATGGAGATGACTTAGGAGATACAATGCTTCCATACAATTGCTCAGGCAATATTGCCAATGGAGGAGACTGGCATCCGTTGCTTGTGCCAACAAATCATCCTCCTGCTGTGCCATACAATCCAACGCCATCAGATGGAGTCACAGGCGTTGAATTAGATATAACATTGCAATGGCAATGCTATGATCCAGATGGAGACGCTTTGAGTTACGATGTGTATTTTGGTTCGTTACCATCATCTCTGGAAAAGAAAGCAAGCAATATAACATCTGCTTCATACTCCATAAGCAATCTGCAATATTCAACGACTTATTACTGGCGTGTTGTTGCATGGGATGAATATGGGGCTAAAAGCATTGGGCCAGTGTGGAGCTTTACAACAAAAGAAAATACGCCTCCTACAATAAGCAATCCTCATCCTGTAAATGGAAGCGTTGACATAGCCATAAATCCAACGCTTGCTGTTGATGTTGATGATGTTGACGGCGATACGCTTACGGTAACATTTTATGATGCTTCTGATGATAGCGTTATAGGAACAGTAGAGAATGTTTCTCCAGGAGGCAGAGCGAATATAGAATGGCCCAACTTACAGTATTCCACAACCTATTCATGGTATGTTAAAGTCAGCGATGGTATCGCAACGATTACCTCTCCAATATGGAGTTTTACAACAAAAGCAAAACCACAATATACACTCGTGGTTTCAATAAATCCAGAAGGAGCAGGCAGCGTTTCAATGAATCCAGCAGGCGGAGTATATGAAGAAGGCACTGTAGTTACATTGACTGCGACAGCAAATGAAGGATATGTTTTTGCCTACTGGAGTGGGGATGCCTCTGGAACGAATCCAACAATACAGATTACAATGAATAGCAATAAGAATGTTATTGCAAACTTCCAGTTACCAAATACTCCACCAGAAATAGAAATTTTATCTCCATCCAATGGAAGTGTTGTTTCCGGCAGCATAACAATACAGGGTAAAGCATGGGATGAAGATGGCAATGAAACGATACAAAAGGTTGAAATAAGAATAGATGGAGGAGAATGGAAGGCAGCGAGCGGAACAGTATCATGGTATTTCGAGCTTGATACAACAAAGTTAAGTAATGGCATTCATGTTATAGAGGCAAGATGTTACGATGGCATCGATTACAGCAACATAGCAAAAATAAGCATAGATGTAAATAATGTAGAAAATACGCCACCAGAGATAAATGTAATTTATCCAGTTAATGAGAGCAAGGTTTCAGGAACTATTATAATCAAAGGAAAAGCTTGGGACAAAGATGGAAATGAAACCATAACTAAGGTAGAAATAAAGGTGAATGATGAAGAATGGAAGGAGGCAACGGGGACAATAAATTGGGCTTATACGCTAGACACAACAAAGCTTAGCAATGGGAATCATACAATATATATCAGATGTTACGATGGCATCGATTACAGCAAAATTATAACAATAACAATAAATGTGCAGAATAAGGAAGAAAAAGAGATATCATGGGTGCTCATTGGAAGCATTGTTTCTCTTGTAGCGGTCCTAATTATAATAGCAGTATGGTTCCTTAGGAAAAGATAGGGCTTCCAATTGATAAAATAGAAAAATCTATATGAGTAACCATATATTATCATAAAATGCCGATAGCTGAAGAGCTTGCAAAAAAGCAACGCCAGATTTCCATAGCAGAATTTTTTGAGAAAAATAAACAGATTCTCGGCTTCGATAGTCTAACTCGAGCCCTCATAACGTGTGTAAAGGAGGCAGTGGATAACTCCTTAGATGCTTGCGAGGAAGCAGGCATATTGCCAGATATATTTGTTGAAATAGAGCAGATAGATGGCGATGAATATAGAATAGTTGTCGAAGATAATGGGCCAGGTATTGTAAAAAGCCAAATTCCCCATGTCTTCGGCCGCCTTTTATATGGCTCCCGCTTTCACAGCCTGAAACAGTCGAGGGGGCAGCAGGGAATAGGCATATCAGCAGCTGTATTATATTCGCAACTCACAACTGGGAAGCCAGCAATCATAACTTCAAAAATCGGTGAGGGATTTCCCGCTCACAGGATAGAACTCATCATTGACACAAAGAAGAATCTTCCACGAATAATAAAGGAGGAGATGGTGCACTGGAAAAAGAAAAGTGGTACAAGGGTAGAGCTTTTTGTAAAAGGAAAATATGTGAAAAATAGGAAACAATCTGTATATGAGTACTTGCGGAGTACAGCAATTGTAAATCCACATGCTCACATCACATTTATTGAACCAGATGGAAATGAAATCATTTTTGAAAGAGCAGTTGATGAACTTCCTAAGCAGCCTAAGGAGATAAAACCACACCCATATGGTATTGAGTTAGGCACTCTACTTAAAATGCTTAAAGAGACGAAGGCAAAGAAAATAACAACGTTTCTTGCAAGCGAGTTCTCTTCCGTAAGTCTGCAAAAAGCTCGCCAGATTGTTGCTAAAGCAGGTATAGATGAAAATAAAGAACCAGCAAAAATATCGCTTGAAGAGGCAAAGAAAATTTTGGAAACCTTCAAAAAAGTTAAACTTATGGCTCCTCCCACGGATTGCCTCTCCCCCATAGGAGAAACCCTCATAAAAAGGGGGCTAAGAAAAGAAACTGCCCAGCTTTCTCCGGAATTTATTTCCACCGATACCCGTCAGCCCAGCGTCTTTGCCGGCACACCATTTATGGTTGAAACAGGAATAGTGTATGGAGGAAATCTGCCAAAAGAAGAAAGGGTGGAAATTCTTCGCTTTGCCAACCGCGTACCTTTGCTTTATCAGGAAGGAGCATGTGTGATTACGGAGGCAATAAAAAATATTGACTGGCGCCGCTACGGCTTGGAGCAAAAAGGGGGCAAGGGAATCCCTTATGGGCCAGCGATAATACTGGTTCATGTAGCATCGGTAAATATCCCATTTACTTCAGAATCAAAAGAGGCAATAGCAAATGTTGAGGAAATAGAAAAAGAAATACGCCTATCTTTACAGCAATGTGCAAGGAGAATGAAAACACATTTATCAAAAAAGGCAAAGAAAGAGAAGGCAAAAAGTAAATTTCTACTCATATCAAAAATTTTACCGGAGATAGCAAGGAAAGCGGCGGAAATGCTTGATAAGCCTGTGCCGCCCATTGATGATGTAATAAGTCAAATTATGAATATTGTATGGATTGATGATGAAGTCGTCACTAAAGATGGCATGGCAGAGAGCAAGATAAAAATAATAAATTACAAAAGAAAACCGCAAGAATTTATTCTTTATGCTGAGATACCTTCCAAAGAATATGTGATGGATGTGATTCCAGAACCACTTGAAATAAGAGAGAGGATTATAAAATGGAAAATATCTCTTAAGCCTTCTGAAAAGCTCGAGCTTTCATTTAAAATTAAATGCGATGGCATCGATTTTGATGAGAATAATTTGTATGTGCTCGGAATAGATCCAGTGAATATTGTTGGTGCTGAAAAATGGGAGGGTGAAGAATGAGTGATGCAGTAAAAGAACTTAAAAAAATTGCGGAGAAAATATATGATGATCTTGCTAAAGGAAAAATTCCTTCAATTGAGCTTCCAGCAAGAACAAAATCAAACATCGTTTTTGACGATCGTTATAGAGTGTGGAAATATGGAAGCCAGAATATAACTCGTTCCGCCGTTTCTCTATCTGGCGCTTACATGCTCCTCCGTACCATGTATGTGATTGATTTCATAAAAGATATGATTGAGCAGGGAAAATCATCGACACTCAGAGAGCTTTATTATATATCGGAAGGATGGGGTGAGGCAAAGTTCAATAGCCAAGATGAATCAGATAAACTAGCAGAAGATTTGGAAATAATAACCAAAAAGCTTAGGGAAGATTTTAAATTGAGGCCTGAAGAGGATGGAGCGAGAGTAATAGGAGATATAGTTATTGAGGAAACCACAAGGAAAGGTGAAAAGAGGCGTATTCATTGTCAGGATGATGTGGGTGATGCTGGATATAGCATTCCATATAATGTGGAAAAGGAAAAGCTTCGCTTCGTTGAAGTAAATGCTGACAAAGTTATAGCTGTTGAAACGGGAGGTATGTTCGACCGCCTTGTTGAAAACAGATTCGATGAAAAGAGTAATGCAATTCTCGTGCATTTAAAAGGGCAGCCAGCAAGGAGTACGAGACGATTTATAAAGAGGCTAAATGAAGAACTTAATCTGCCCGTTGTTGTTTTCACCGATGGCGACCCATGGAGTTACCGCATCTATGCAAGCGTGGCATATGGTGCCATAAAAACAGCCCACATTTCTGAATATCTCGCCACTCCTGCAGCGCAATTTCTTGGAGTAACACCTTCGGATATTTTAAATTATGAACTTCCATCTGATGATTTAACCAAAGAAGATATATCCGCCCTTCAATCAGAGTTAAGTGATCCCCGCTTCCAAGATGAATTCTGGCTTAATGAAATAAAATTACAGCTCGAGATAAAAAAGAAGGCGGAACAGCAGGCACTGGCAAAATACGGCTTAGATTATGTTACAGATGTCTATCTCCCTGAAAAGCTGGCAGAAATGGGATATGAAATGTAATTGTAGCATTTCTACGGCGATAACGAAAAAATGGAAAGAGATAGCTTTCCATCCATCTTTTGATTTAAGTAAAAATGATGTGGGAAATAGCATGGGAATTCCGCTCAAAAACTGCTTCTTTTCATTGCCTCTCGAGATGAAAATGAATTTCATTCAAATTCTCGTATCTTTTTCATTTTTTATACAAACAAACATAGAGTTTTTAAATCTCCGCAGTAATATATGAATAAAGATGAGGGTGCCATGGAAGCAGGTTGCTTCGTGGCACTGTAATGCATGTGGAAAATGCTGCAGAGAATATACAGTTCGTCTCACATTTTATGAGTATCTTCTCCTAAGAAAAACAGGTTTCGTCGAAGAGAAAGCAACAGGATATTATATAAAGAAAATTGGCAAAAGTTGCCCTTTTCAACATCGCAATCTCTGTCTCCTTCATGGAAAAATTAAGCCAAAAGCATGTCGCCTTTTTCCTTTTGTTATTTTAAAGAAAGGCGAAGAAGATGCCAGATATGAATTTGGGGGAGAAGAATTTTATGTTTATCTTGAACTTGGTTGTCCAAACATAAAAATTGGAAAGGGAGGAATAGCCCCTTTAGTAGAGGAGGCAATAAAAGTTTATCTTGGTTTGCAGTTCATGCCTGCTCTTCAACATCAGCCGCAACTTGAATATCCACACTGTTTGCAGATTCTGCATCCCTCTTCATATACGAGTGGCGAACCACAATCTGGACACACCCCAACTGGTGCTTTTTCTGTGAGGCGAGGAGGCTCCAAAACTTCCTCCTTTTTCTTCTCGAAATAGTCCAAACGAGCTGGTTGGAACACCTCCCTGCCCTTTATGTGATCTTCTATTGCCTTTGCAATTGCATCAGGGCATGAAAGTATCGGACCACCTCTCGCCAGAAGAGGATTTGGGCATCTTATGGCTTTAAGCTGCTTTATTATGTCCTCTGGCTTCACCCCACTCCTTAAACATAGAGACACGAGTCTTCCAACAGCCTCAAGCTGTGCATCGGCGCAACCTCCTGCTTTGCCAAGGCGTGCAAACACTTCAAAAAGCCCATGCTCATCCTCGTTCATGGTAACATATAAGTTGCCACATCCTGTCGCAATTTTTCTCGTCACCCCCCTTACAACAGGCGGGCGAGGACGAGGGCGAGGAGTAACAACAGATGGCTTTTCCTCTTTAGCAGAGATAACTTGCTCTGGT
>JAGHBD010000127.1 GCA_021161135.1 Thermoplasmata archaeon | reverse complement strand
TGAAAACCATATGTATTCCACATATATGAGCCTGTGTTGTTTAATCCAGTTGCCACCTCCACCCATGTTGAGCCATTGTCATAAGAATAATATATGCTTATATTACCATCCAAATTTTCATCAACACTATCACTTGCATTCCATTTTATCTCATACTGCTGCTTTACAAATCCGCCCGCTGGCTGGATTATGGAGACGGAGGGCGGAGTCGCATCATATTTTATTGTGGCATTCGTAACCATTTCATTTCCTGCTTTATCCACAGCCCTAAAATAGAGTATATGTTCTCCCTCCATATTCAGGGAGAAGAAGCCGTCATAATCCTGCCATCCTCCTTCATCTATCTTGAAATTTAATTCTTCAATCCCGCTGGTTGCATCACTCGCATACAATGAAATTTCAACATTGCTCACATACCATCCATTTTCACCATCTGGTGAGGAAGGATTGAATTCATATGTTATGGAGGGGGGAGTTGTGTCTACACCTATATTAACTTTCGAGATTCTTCCAGCGTTTCCATTTATATCAACTGCATAGCATTCGAGCAAATGACTGCCTTCTGTTAAATTAAAGGAAAAGAGAGCATTGCTGCTATTATATGAAATGTTATCCATTGTGTAATTTACATATGAAATACCACTATCATCTGTTGCATTTATTGTAATCGTAACGTTGCTCACATACCACCCATTATTGCCAGATGTGCCAGAAATGGTAATATTTACAGTTGGAATAAACAAGTCGATTTCATTCATTAAAGGATATGAATCGCTGCCACTTCCACATGGAAGAATATAGGGTGTGTCGCCTATGCCATCTCCATTTCCATCATTGCCACTGTAATCATCCCAGTAATTCCCCTTTTGAATGCTGTCATTATGCCATATATTGCTGCCGTAATCGCATGCATTTATGGTATTCCCAATAAAATTATTCAGGAAAATTTTATTATTGCTGCCACCAGCATCTATGCCATAACCATTATTCATAAAATTGCATCTCGTAACAGTATTGTTATTTCCTCCTATGTGCAATCCATAATCAACATCATGTATGGAGCATGAATAAATTATACATGATGATGCATTCAGCAGTATGCCATTCCCCGCTCCTTCAATTTCCAGATTTTTTATTGTTGTTCCATTTGCCTTTACTGTTATACTTCCATTTATAATTGGCTTATTTCTGCCAATAATATGCAACGTTTTATTTACCGTTATTTTTTCATAATAGATTCCATCGAAGATATAGACTGTACCATTTTCTGCCACACCATTTATTGCATCCATTATGCTTGAAAAATGGGTGATATTCCATCCTTCCATCGCCTCATTATAATCATCATCTACATATACTACAGAAGGTATATCATCCGCATTTATACCATGGAATGTGAAAAATGATACTACCACAGCTGTTGCAAGGAATATTGCAATCTTTTTCATGAATATGTAAGAGGAAGACAAACATAAATTTTATTATTGTTTGTAGCTTAACCGACATGGAAAGATTTGAAAGAATGAAAAAACTTGAGGAAAAAATAGAGGAAAATCTTAAGCATGTGAAGCACAAAATAGCAATTTTGAGTGGCAAGGGAGGTGTAGGAAAAACAACTGTCGCAGTAAATCTTGCTTATGCTCTTGCCATGAAAGGTTATGAAACAGGCTTGCTCGATGCCGACATACACGGCCCAAATGTGCCAAAAATGCTTGGAATAGAGCATGAGGGAGTGTATGGAGATGAGGAGGGAATGGAACCAATAAAAGTTGCTCCTCACCTGAAAGCAATATCCCTTGCCCTGATGCTTGAAAAAGATGCTCCTGTGATATGGCGAGGCCCTCTCAAAATGACAGCGATAAAGCAGTTTATAGGAGAGGTTAAATGGGGCAATCTCGATTTCCTTATCGTCGATTTGCCCCCTGGCACAGGAGATGAACCGCTAAGCATAGCCCAGCTAATAAAGCAGAGTAATGCAATCGTTGTAACAACACCTCAGGATGTAGCTCTACTTGACAGCAGAAGAGCGGTAAACTTCGCTCGCCATCTCGCCATGAACGTGCTAGGCATAATCGAAAATATGAGCGGCTTCCGCTGCCCCCATTGCGGAAAAGAAATAAACCTCTTTAAGGTGGGCGGCGGCGAGCAGGCGGCGAGGGAAATGAACGTGGATTTTCTCGGCAGAATACCGATAGATGAAAAAATTGTTGTGGACGGCGATATTGGAAAGCCATTTGTTACGGAGCAGAATGAAGCTTCAGAAGCTTTCATGAAAATTGTCGAAAAGGTGGTGAAAAAGCTCGGGATGTGAGTTACTCATACAGCCCGTGTTTATAATGCCTGTATAATCTCTTTATTTGCTTATCGTAAGAAATCCATCTTTCACGCCATTTTGGATTAATGCTACCCAGTTCATGGAGCACAATCTCTCTTATCTCTTTGCTTTCTATCTCCTCCTTATCAATCTCCTCCACCTTTTTTGCTATATTTCTTGCTATTTCAGGAGTAGCTCCGCTTTTAATTGCTGCGACAACAATCTTCTCTGGAATGAATTCCTCTTTTCTCCCATCTTTTTTAATAACAAATTTTGGCATGATTTAACATGATTTAAAGAAAAATAAATGTATTGATTCTGTATTATTCTTTAATGCGATTTGCTTTCATTGTCGTTGCAATCATTCTTCTTGCCCCTGCAGCCATGGCATGCAAAGATGTTATTGTCATGAATGAAGGTACTGCTGGCGATTACACTCTTTTTATGAAAGTTCGCGATCCTTCCCGCCCCGGCTTGCAGGTTTTATTCATGGTTGATAAAGGATATGAATACACATATCATCACCCGTGGAAGGGATATAACACTCCATATACCATAAAACACAAACTAATTGGCGTTGCTACCATAGATGATGTCCCCCCAAACATAATAAAGGCGGGTATGCTCATGAGCGATGCTGGAATAGCATATGGCGACGCAGATAGCCCCACGCTTTGGATTAATCCTTCCCGCTATGCATGGGATGATTTTGACTGGTTGAGATATGCGGCGCAGAATGCAAGCAGCGTGGATGAAGCAGTGGAAAAACTTGAAGAAGTAAAAAACATGCATGCTCCGGGCATAGGAGAAAATCTGTTTGTTGTTGGCGCTGACAAGGCATATGTTATAGAGGCAGATGCCTTCCATTTTGTTTCAGAGGAAGTTAAAGATATTGCTGTAATGTCAAATCATCCGAAGCAGCTATGGTATAGCAGATGGCTGAAGAAAATTTTCATTGCCTCAAATTTTGATAGGGTTTATGAAGGCAATGTTAGAAAATGGCAGACTGTGAGGCTTGGAAGTTTATGTGGTATAAAGGTATTAAAAATAGGGGAAGACTGGATACTTGTTAAACAAATGCCTGGTGGAGAAAAAATAAAAATTGAAAAAGGAAAGGGGGCAAAAGTTGGCTACTATTATGTTGAACTTGAGGAAAGTGATGGAAAAACAGCGAGAATAAAAGTTTGCTATGAATACTATGCATGGGAGAACAAAATTCTTGAAAAACTCCGCCAGAAATATGGAGCAATAACAGTAAGAGATCTAATGAATCTGTCTCGCCTTCATTCTGAAGATTTGAACGGGTTGAGGGGGTTCTGTGAGGGAGAGAAAAAGGCGACAATGATTTTTAAGCTGTGTAAGAATGGAATATACGCTGCATGGTTCGCTCCCGATCAATGCGTTTCCATATTTGTACCGGTTCATATGTGCGACACAACCATCTATGAGGCATATAAAAATGGCGAGGCAGCAGAACTTGCCCTAACTCTCCTTGCTAAATTCGGGCATGATGGTGTGAATTTTGGAAGTGTTGAGAGCGTTTTTATAAAAGAGAATGAAAGGATGGAAACACTTGCCGCCCAACACCAGGAAAAGAAGGCAGAAATTTTAACAAGCGTCGATACAGAGATGCAGCGGCAGGCAATAATTATGGAAAAGTTGTATTTGAATGCAGATAGCGAGGAAAGAGCATTGATAAAAAGAATATGGCAACAGAATTATCATACAACGCTAAGCAACATCTACCGCAACATAAACAGATTCGATGATTATGGCAAGGAAATGCTGGCGAGCATAGCATTAAGCATAGCAAAAATTAGAGTGGATGTTGAGGCAGTGATAAATGGAAGCGATTTGAGAAAGGAATACAGCAAGGCAGAAATTCTTTTTCAGAAAGGAAAATACAAGGATGCAGTTGGAGTTGCTAAGGAAATTTATGAGAAGAGCGATGAAAAGCTCTTCGGCATAAAATATGAGAAGGAAAGAGGCAATGAGGAGCAAATTGTTCTGGCAGGAGCCGCAATAATCTTTATTGCAATAATCTTAGTCCTCATGAAAAGACCAAGACAAAGGAGTAGTTGAGAAAAATATTTTAAAAATGTATAATTTAAATTTATGCGATTTGCTGGACTCGTTGTTTGTATTGTTGTATCTATTTTAGTTGTTGCTGGAAATTTTGAAAATGATTTTTCTTACGAAACAAATGATAAAACAATCAAGAGTGATTTGGAGGAATGCTCGATCTCTAAACAAGATAATAAACAATGGTATGAAAAGCCAACAAAAATTATATGGTTTAATGGAACATTTCATAGGGGAGAAATTGGAATAAAGTATTCAAAGAATCTGTGGGTTTGGTATCCTAAGGGATTAGCAAATTTAAAAGCAAAAGAGATAACTCAATATTTTGGGGAAAATCGGTTGGCTAAAATAGAGATAGAGTTGGTATGGGAAAACACCCCATTAAATAGGGTTGATTTAGATATTTTATGGAAGGCTCCTTATGAAGGACGATGTACATTTAAGCCAGATAATCTTACCCTCGGAAAACATGTTGAAAAAGCAATTTTTTATTATAAGAGAGATAAAGATTGGCGTATGTGGGTAGGTGCTGTATGCTGGAATGGAATAATTACTACAGAACTCCCATTTTCAGAAAAAATAATCATATATGAAGAACCTTCTCTAGAGGAAATTAATGTTACGGGAAAAGCAGAGGCATGGCTTGAGACGTATACAGTTAAAGATGTGAAATACTCTTATGCACAAATATTTTCTGATTTTCGCTCCATTTTGCGAGTTACGCCAAAGAACATTAGTTTTATGAAAAAGAATGGAGAAATTTTTATAGGAGATTTAATATATATCAATTAGGTGCTGTTAACTTAACGAAATTTTTCGATAAAAATATGCACCCCATCCCATCATGCATTTAGAGGTGATTAAAATGCAAAAAGGGAAAAAAG
>JAGHBD010000041.1 GCA_021161135.1 Thermoplasmata archaeon | reverse complement strand
TAGTTCTTCAATTACATAATCTGGAGAAATGAGTTTCCAACCATAGTTTGGTAATCTTTCTATTAGTTCTCGCCTCAAACTATCCTTTTTAAAAAATGAAAAAAGAATATTTGCATCTACCACCAGAATTTTGAAATCAATCATTGGATTCCATATCTTTTTGCAACTCTTTCTTTTACAATATTAGATAATTCTTCTATTTGCTCGTCATTTAACTTACTATTTTTCAAAATCTCATCAGCTAATTTGAATAACAATCTCTCGCTTAATTTTTCTTTCAATGCCTCATATACTATCCTGTTTATTTCTTCTTTTTCCAATTTTTTTATTTCTTCTTCCAGTTCCTTAGGAATCTCAATTTTTATCTCCATCATAAATTAAACCAAATGCATATTTAAATAATTATGCTTCCTGCCTCTCCCCGCCCTCTCTTCCCTTTATTATATTTTCACTGTCATTCTCCTCACAGGGGGCTGCCTCCACCCCCTTCCTCCTTCTTTTTTGTTGTATTTGGATGATGCTAAAATAGGATGAAGGAATGCCTTTATGCTTATTTCGCTTTTGCTATCATCCGCTTTGATTCTCTGTTTTTTCATCTATCCATCGTGAAAGAGCCATGTCCTATCAACAAAATAATTTAAAACACCACTTGCTTTCAATTCATGGATTATAAGGTTAAAGACATTGGACTGGCTAAAGAAGGAGAAAAACTCGTTAGATGGGCTGAGCAGCATATGCCTGTTTTAATGGATATAAGAAAGGATTTTGAGAGAGAAAAGCCATTAAAAGGGATTAAAATAGCAGCCTGCCTTCATGTTACTAAAGAAACGGCTGTTCTCATAAAAACCTTGCAGGCTGGAGGAGCAGAAGTTACTTTAACTGGTTCAAATCCCCTCTCCACAAATGATAGCGTGGCTGCCTATCTTGCAAAAAATGGCGTTGGCGTATATGCATGGCGAGGGAATCATGATGAATACTATTGGTGTATAGAGCAGGCATTGAAGATAGAGCCCCATATTACGATGGATGATGGCGGGGATTTAATAACAACTCTCCACACTAAGCAACAGAATCTCATCGAAAATGTAATTGGTGGCACAGAGGAGACGACAACAGGTGTAAAAAGGCAGAGGGCTATGGAGAAAGAAGGCATATTACGCTACCCCGTTGTTGCTGTAAATGATGCAATGACAAAGTATCTTTTCGATAACAGGTATGGCACAGGCCAATCTACGATAGACGGCATTTTAAGAGCCACCTCTCTACTCCTTGCAGGCAAAAATTTCGTAATCGTTGGCTATGGGTGGTGCGGCAAGGGACTGGCAAGGCGGGCGGCGGGCATGGGCGCCAAAGTTATTGTTTGTGAGGTGGATGAGATAAAGGCGCTTGAGGCGGCCATGGATGGTTTCCAAGTTATGCCCATAAGGGAGGCAGCAAAAGTGGGAGATATATTTGTTACTGTAACTGGAAACAAGCATGTGATAGATGCTCCAGCTCTTCAGCAGATGAAAGACGGTGCCATTCTTGCCAACTCTGGTCATTTCGATAATGAGATAAATGTTGGATGGCTTGAAGAAAATGCCGTCGCAAAAGAAGAAATAAGAAGTAATGTGATGGAGTATAAGCTGAAAGATGGAAGAAAAATTTATCTCCTTGCAGAAGGGAGGCTTGTTAATCTCGCTGCTGCTGAAGGACATCCCCCAGATGTTATGGATATGTCTTTTTCAAATCAGGCTCTCGTTGTAAAATGGCTTGTCGAGAATAAAGGAAAACTCGAAAACAGAGTTTATAGGGTGCCAGATGAAATTGATAGAGAGGTGGCAAGGAGAAAATTGAAAACAATGGACATCGAAATAGATGAACTCACGGAAGAGCAGATTAAATATTTAAGAAGCTGGAAGGAGGGTACATGAAGGAAGCGGCAGAAAGAATTAAAGAGGCTAGGTTTGTCGTTGCTTTAACCGGCGCTGGCATTTCAACAGAGTCTGGTATTCCAGACTTCAGGAGCAAAAATGGTTTGTGGAGCAAATACGACATAAATGAATATGGTTACATTGATAGCTTTCTGAAAAATCCAGGCAAAGTATGGAAAATGATTGTTGAAATGATTTCGAGCTTTTCTCATGCAAAACCCAATGCAGCCCATTACGCGATGGCAGAAATGGAAAAAATGGGCATCCTCAAAGGAATAATAACACAAAATATAGATAATCTTCATCAGGAAGCAGGAAGCAAAAATGTTATTGAGCTACATGGAAATTATCGCAGTCTTACCTGCATGAAATGCAAAAGGAAATATTCAATAGAAGAAGTAAATCTTTCAGAACTTCCACCTCTTTGTTCATGCAATGGAGTGATAAAGCCCGATATTGTATTTTTTGGAGAAACGTTACCCATGAATGCAGTAATTAAAGCATTTGATTTAACAAATAGATGCGATGTCATGCTCGTTATCGGAACATCATGTGCTGTGTCGCCTGCTGCTGAACTGCCGTTGATTGCGAAGCAAAATGGGGCTACAATAATAGAAATAAATATGGAAGAGAGCATGATAAGTCATGTTGCAGATTACCAGCTTATGGGAAAAGCGGGGGAAATATTGCCACGTCTATTAAATGAAATCAAAAATTTGCCTTGATTTCCTCAGCGGCATTTCTTTGAATCAAAATTTTTGCCATGTCTGAAGGCAGAGAAATTACATCTTCTTTCTTCAAGCTATATTTTTTCATATCATTTCCCACAAATTGGGGTATGTCTTTGAGTATTCTTACTATGATGAATTCCTTTTCATGGCTTTCAAAAATTCTTTTTCTATGTTCCTTGAATAATTCGACGAGACCATCATACAGTATTTTTTCCTCTCTCGTTAGATTTTCTGGAGCAGTTTTCCCTCCTCTCACAGCGGAAAGAGCAGCAAGAACAATCTTTTTTTCCCTCCTTTCAAAAATACTTTCCCATATCCTCTTTGTATTCCTCAGTTCATCGGATAGAAGCACGAGTTTTTTTGAAGAAGGGTCGCGAAGCTTTTCTTCCTCTACCTTCTCCTCCAATTCTTTTATATGTTTCGTTGCCTGTTTGTAAAAATCTGGGCCAACATCTGTTAGAAAGGGCGATGCCTTTTCCCGCTGCTCTATGTTGCGAAGTTTTGAATAGTTGAGCATAAAGTTAATACATGAAATACTTAAATATTAATATCCCATTTATTACCATGCTCCGCAAGATTATTCCTCTCGCCATTGTATCAATGCTGATTTTGCCGGGACTGGCTGAAGATATAAAAGAGATTCCCTCCGGCTTTGAGGGTGTCTCATGGAATAAAGTGGTGCCAATAAAAAAAGCTACTTTTGTACAATTTGATGAGAATAGCTTAGTTGATGATTTTGCATATATGGCGGCGATACCTGCAAGCGTTTTCTATGATGAAAAAACTGATAGGATATACTCCTCGCCTTTACTATTCTATGATGACTATGTAAAGGGTAAGGAAGAACTTCTTTCCCTAAATGCAAGACAAGGGTTAGATTATTTCATGGAGGACTGGCTCGCATATGCTGGTAAGCTCAAGGAAATAGATTACATAAATGTTAATGAGAAACCATGGAAGGCAGAAAATTATACTGTTATCAATAGCAACGATATATATGAAATAGCCTCCAAAATAGCTCTTCATGACTGGAGTTACAGCAGTAATGCTGTTGTTGCAGTTGTTGGTGATGTTGCATATGGAAGTTATAACAGGACGGAAGGAAGAAAAATAGAAGGAAAAATAGCTGCTAGAGAAATAAAGGAGATAACGCTTACAGGAATAAAACAGGATTCTATAGCCCCACAATATAGCGATTTCTATGTGCCACCTGAATATAAGTATATTCAAGCTGATTTATACTGGCCCAGCGTAAGCTGGATGCCAACTCTTATGTTCATCGCCACACTCGGTTTGTTACAGGGAGGGCTTACAATACCTGCCGCCGATCCAGATTTGCAACTTTATTGTTATCATGAAGGCGAGTTAATGGAAGTTGCATCCTCCGAAAATTGGAATATTCTTGTCGGTCCATATGAGGAAGTGCAAACCTATGTTTATAATCCAGGCAGATGGAAGGCTGCAATTGTGGATATCCCAACAAAAGGTATATTGGGAGAGAGACACGGCACAATAGGACAGCGCCTCAAGGATATATTCACTGGGAAAGTTACCTATTACATTGATTTAAAACTCTACCCTGGAGAGGAGATTGAATTACCAGATATTCCTCCTTTCATGGCGAGAAACATCGATTTTGAGCTTTCATGGAAAGGAGATGGAAAACTTGGCCTTATAATAGTTGATGAAAATAATGTTGCTGTTGGGGAAGCAGTGGCGACAAATGTTTCGAAGCAAAAATTACATCTTGACCAGCTTGGAGAGGGAAAATATAAGGCTGTTATAATACAGCTTGGAGAGGCAAATGGTTCAATAAGTTATACGCTTACATATTCATGGGAATGCAAATTGCCGGAAAAGCAGGCAAATTACATTATGAATGCTGCTGAAGGAGCAGTCCTTGCCTCCTTAATGAATGCTCCCCTCCTCTATGTAAAGCCAGATGAAGTGCCAGATTGTACTGCAGAGGCGATGAAAAAGCTTGGTGTAAGACATGTATATTTTGTGGATCTGGGAGGAAATGCAAGTGTGAGAGAGGAAGTGGAGACGATAGCAAGCATAGAAAAGGAATATACCGATTTAATCAGCATGTATAGGGATATTAGAAATATTACAAAAGAGAATGACATTGTTTTCACAACTCTCGATCCATGGACATACTGGCTCGTTGAAAAATTAAAGCCAGAGGGAGAGAAAAATGGCGCCCTTTACATTGCCCCCGCTGCCTATCTCGCCGCTCACCATGGCGCCCCTCTTATAGCTGTTGATATGCATGATGAACTTTCGAGGGCTGTTGTATGGCATAACGAGTGGTGGAAGAGACACGCTATTAGAGATGAAGAGCCAAATGTTGCAGCGATGTATCTTACAGGGAGCGAGGTATATGATTTCCTGAAGAAGGCAGGACTTGATGAGGCTGGCAAGGAAGAAAGTATAATTACTGTTGCAGGCCAGTTTGATATAGGAACACCCTGGGACAGAATGTTTGCAGGCGTTGCTTATGCTGGGCGTATAATGGGTACGCCAGTGGATACAAGTTACTGGATATGCAGAAGCGTATTTTATCCAGCCGTAATATTTGCAAATCCTGCATTAAATAAGCAGGGTGTAACACTCATCAATGGAAGTAAAAGTATAAGGATGCCGAGTGGCATGCTGAAGATAATAAAGCCGAGTCAGGAAGAGCACTTCTATTATCCTGTGTTGAACTCATGGATAACATATGCACATCGTTTCAATGAGAGGGCAAGCAAGTACTGGGGCTTTAATTATACCTGCGCCAGTGGTATCACTCCTTATTATGAGCCATCGAATCATCCAATAGACAATAATGTTCTTGCTAAATATGGAAAATACGGCTCCTACTGGCCAGATTTAACAGAAAGTGAAATTGTGCCATTCTATCTTAAGAAAGCAGGATATGGCATTGCATATACAACAAACTTTTCTGCCACCATGGAGAATCTCAATCGTGGAGTAATAATGTGGCTCGAATGCACACATGGCTGGCATGGCGACTCAGGCAGCCTATCATTCTGGGATCCATATGGAGTGCCTGGCTTCTTTGGCATTAATATATCGCTTCCAACCATCGAACCAAATCCATGGCGTGGCTACGAAATATATCTGCCTGGATATCTGGATGGCTGCACAGAAGAGCCAGATGTTTTGTCGCAGAGCAAATTGTTGGGAATTGACATTGTTCCCGCTAAACTGAGCGATATACCAATCATTAAAAATACATTGCTAGGAAGGGTAGCAGGCTATGATGGGAATATAATTACTGTGTTATTTGGAAGGCTAAGAACAAAAGACTATACAGGTTATGATATGGATAAAGCATTGGGCAATATACATTCATGTGGCTTCAATGCTGGCTCCTGCCTTATATCCAACACATATCTTCACCTTACCCTCATGAGACACGGCTCTGTTTTCCAAGTCATAGATCCATGGGAAACATCATGGTATTCGGCATTTGCTATGGAAATGTTTGCCCGCGATATAGCTTTAGGCAAGACAGTGGGAGAGGCATTTACAAATGGAATAATGCAAACTGGCATTGGATATCTAACGAAGCAATGGTGGTGGGATATAAAGGAAAATGTGTGCTACTTCGGAGACCCAGACTTAAAAGTATGGAGCCCACTCCATTCATGGGAGAAGCCGGAGGCGATAGAGAGCTATGTCACAATAGATGGTCACACTCCATATGGAGCAACAGAGTATCCACATGAAATAAAAGAGAAAAGCTTTGGGCTGTATGTAATAGCCCTCCTTGTTGCAATGGTGGCAATAGGAGCAGTTTATATGAAAAAGAAATTCAAGGAGGTCTAACTTCCGCAAGTCCTCTTGCAACCAAGAAAACAGCAAGATATTCTGGCAACTTTGCTTCTCCTTTCTCTATTTTAAAATGATTTTCCATCATTGTTATCTCCATTTTTTTAAGCACATTTACTTTTACTGAATTTTCCCCAAAAACCACAGCATCAGTTAGAGGATCAAAATCATCTATCTTTTTTATATCAATGCCTGTAACCCTCAATCCAGTTTTTCCATGTAAGCTCCCTGGCAGGCGTATGAGCCGTTTTATATCTGCTGTTACTGGCTCATCTGCCTCGCTATGTAGGGAAACCGCTAACTTCGTTACCAAAGGCTTGGCAATTTTCCTGAATTCAGTGCTCTGATCAAGCAAACCCGCTTCTATCCTCTTCATCCTTTCGTCTGTAAGGGCATCATATATCGCCCTTGCTGTCTTTTCTCCTATTCCTTCAATTTTCACCAGCTCTTTTATTGCATCTTCTCCCTCCATATTTTTTATTCGCTTGAAGAAGTCTATTATTGCCCTTGCTATTCTTCCCTGCCATCCCCCCTGATTTGGATTAATTTTTATGGTTTTAATTGAGAATCTCCCTGAAAATTTTTCTGCAGGAAGATTTTTCTCTCCCATCACTTTTTTTATATCCAATCCTCTCGCCGTAATGTAATCTACCACCTCCCTCCTTTCCTGACCCCCTAATTCAAGCACCTTTTCATTACACACATGGCAGTGATAGCCTCTTCCTCCACTGAAATATAATTTTATATCTCTTTCTCCAAAACCAAAATCTTCCATTAAAAACGAAAGGAGCTTTTTGAGCTCTTCCTTTACTTCCTTTAAAGCCTCCTCATAAGAAAGATTCCTGGCATTTGGTAAATGGTCAGCATCTAAATCAAATATTAAATCTGCTCCCATCCACTCTTTATCCATCATTCTCTCCGCCGATGGATGGCGATAATAGGCGGAAGAATAGTATGCATGTGCTGGAACATTCATTTTTAAATAAGATAGAATATCATTTCGAGAGGAAAATGAAATATGGCGATGCATTGTATCCTCATTAAATAAAATGAAGGCATATTCCCTTCTATCAAATCTTGGAGGAAATTCAATGCGGGGATTTAAATAATAGGAGTAAAATTTTCTCCTGAGAAAACTCATTTTCTCGCCCTCCTTCTGTAATAGAATAAGGGATGCCTTATATTTCGGCAGTATTCATCTGGATAGCATAGTCCCCATGTTCTTATTGTATCGCATTTTGGGGTGGCATATACTGTGCCAGAGATTCTTCCTGTAATATGCTCAATCTGATACCTGGTTTTCTCCGCATTGAAATCGGGCGAAGAGGCAAATATTTTGAGAATTTCTTCAATATCCATTCCAACTGCATTAAGGAAAGTTACCAATGTAAATCTTCCAACATGAGGCACATTTATACCTGCTTTCACAGCAGCAATCAAATTTTTTATACAGGGAGGAAAGCCCTCTTCTTTCACCTCACCCACTTTCCTTTTTTCTTCCTTAAAAATAACCTTATTTTTAATGCCCAAAATTTCATCTTTAAATACTTTTTTAACTTCAGGAGGGGCGAAGGCAAACGCTAATTCATTATAAATTTTTTTTCTAATCGCCTCCTGAATAAGCCTCGCCACCTCGCTTTTACTCAGCAAAACATAACCCTTCCTCATTTCCCTATTGACAAGCTTCCAGTTTATGTCCCAAGTTGGAGCATATTTCAAATAATCTGTAAAATATATCTCATTGCCACTCACCTCTACCCCCATTTCCCTTGCCAGATAATCTATAAAGCTACCCTCCTCATTCTTCATACTTTCATAAGCCTTTTTTGCCTCCGCCAGCGCATAGCGGCGCACCAAATAATCGCTTTCCACAGAAGCAACGATCATTCTCGCTATAGGGTATGAAAAAATTTCCATGATGCAATCTGCCTCACTTACCATCGCAACTTCCCTTACAATGCCTTCATCAACAGCCTGCCTAACTCTTTCTACCCCTCTCTCCCTTGCCCTTTCATACAAATCATCAAATAGAATTTCCTCAATACTCACCTTCTGCTCTTTGACCCATTCCTTTGCCTCTTTCATGAAAGGATATTTAGCCAGCTGAAACAAGTCCACAAAATTAAATGGAAGAGATATAAAAAGGGTGAGGGAAGAAAGCTGGTATAAAATTTTTATTGTGATTCATTTACCTCTATTCCTATCACAATAGCATATCCTCTTGCTAAATGAGAAAGTTGCTCAGGCACATCCAGTGTGCAATAGCTTCCAACCTTTACTTTGCCATCCTTTATTCTCCAAAAACGTTTCAGGTCTTTGGCAATATATTCCTGCAAATCCTTTCCATTGCTTAATCTATAATCCAGCATTGAATATTCAGAAATTCTCAGATGGCGTAACCCTTCTCTTATATCCAACGAATTGTTTGCCAATATTGGTGTTATCTCAAATTTTTCGAAATCTGTTAAATTGGATGGAGTGGTTAAAATTGGTGCTATATAAAGCATGGAGAGAAAAATCACTTTCGCCTTTCTTCCAAGCTTTGAATAAAAGTTGCTTGCTTCAGGAGGTATCTCTGCCTTTACAAAACATTTTCCCTCCGGCATTTCCATAAAATCTGGTACGCCTATGCTTCGCCTCCTGTTATAGCGCAATACAAATTTCACAAAGTTTTCATCCTTTTCTTTTAAATATAGAATGTAGAATGGCTCTCATATTTTTGACGTGAGCAAGCAAATCCATGAGATAAAATAAAAACTAAAAGAAAAATTTATTTTGTTTTGCCTGCAATTTTTCTGGTAAATCTTCTTAATGATATTGAGCGTTAAATTTATTAAAAATCACCTTCAAAATTTTTCTATCCTTGGAAAATTCTCTATCAAATAGAACTATTCCTATTTTAAACCATTTCTTAGCTACGCATAGTAATTCATCCACCAGCTCTTCTTTCCTGGAAAACGGGGTTACTGGCAAGGCAAACAAACATATTCTGTAGTTGTCAATCAAAGCATTGATTGTGATATACTTAAAACATGGCTTAGTTCCATTGAAACTATTTGTTCCAATAACATATGGGTTTGGCTTACCATACCATGGTATCTCATGTTCATCAATGAAAACAACAATTCTTTTGATTCTTCCTTTCCTTAATCTTATTATTACTTCTTTTTGAATGGAGAAAAATTCTCTTAAAATTTCTTCTTTATCTTAAAAATTTATT
>JAGHBD010000054.1 GCA_021161135.1 Thermoplasmata archaeon | reverse complement strand
CATCACTCCATAGCCGATATTCCCATCACCAAAATCCCACCTATATGTTACTATGCTACCGCCGTCTGGATCATAACTCTGATTTGCATTAAATTCTACGATTTCTCCTGTTTTTGGATCCCATGGGGCGTAAGTGAAGATAGCAACAGGTGGCACTGTCCTCAATATGCCAGGCTGTAATATGCCAGAGAAGATAACAGAATTGCTTTCTTCATCCACAACTGTTGCGCTAATCTGCCAGTTTTCTATGTTACCAAAAACAGCTGTTGCATCTATTTCAATATATTCTCCCACATCCCATTTCTCATTGGAATTACTATCATTAAACATTGCGTTTTCTCCCATTAAATGACCGTTAGAGTCAAAATGATACATGCAGCTATCTACTTCTCCTTTCCATACCGTGATTTTAATATTCTCAAGCTTGACACTCTCTCCCCCCTTATGCTCTATCACAATATGCTGCTCCTCGTTGATATAGCCAACAAGATTCAAGTCTGGAGAGGATACAGATGGAGAGGTGGATGACATGACATAGATGGCAAATACAGAGAATGTGGCTATAGCTATAGCTAACAGCAGTATGGTGCCCACCACCTCCGAGACACCATCCTTTCCTAACAATTTCATACTAATCATCCCACAACACCTTTTTATTCCTTTCTTTTTATTTTGCTAACCTTTTGCTATCAATTTATATTCATAGCAGTATATAAACCTTTTGCTACTCATTAGCATGCTTGCACGAGATTTTTATATTCCCCGCTACTTTTATTCTATGGAACTTAGGATAGGTAAGGCAACATTTGAAATTGTCAAAGGAGATATAACCAAAGAAAAAGTCGATGCCATCGTTAATGCCGCCAACCCTCGCCTTACGCCGGGCGGAGGAGTAAGCGGAGCCATCCACAGGGCAGCGGGAAAGAAATTGTGGGAGGAATGTAAAAAGCTCGGAGGATGTAAGACGGGGGAGGCGAAAATAACGAGAGGCTATAATCTGCCAGCAAAATTTGTAATTCATACTGTGGGGCCAGTTTATAAGGGTAGGAAGGAAGATGCTGAGTTGCTGGCGGCGTGTTATAAAAATAGCTTGAAACTTGCTATGAAACATGGACTGAAAAGCATAGCATTTCCTGCTATAAGCACTGGCATATATGGCTATCCTGTTGAAGAAGCAGCAAGAGTAGCAATAAAAGCAATAGTTGAATTTTTGAAAGATAATGAGGGTATCGAGAAGGTAAAAATGGTGCTTTATACAGATGATGCCTATGAAATTCACAAGAAAGTTTTGAAAGAAATGGTTGAGAAAAATGAAATCTGAGGAAAAGATCAAAAATCTTAAGAAAATGATTGCTGAGATGGAGCGTGTGTTGATTGCGTTTTCTGGAGGGGTGGATTCAACATTTCTTTTAAAAATATGTGTGGATATTCTTGGAAAAGAAAATGTCATTGCCGTTACAGCATCCTCTCCCACACACCAGATGGATGAAATGGAGGAAGCAAAAAAAATTGCACAGTTTTTTGGTGTGAAGCATGTTATAATCCACACAGATGAGATGGAGAATGAGGCGTTTGTGACAAATCCCGTTGAAAGATGTTATTTCTGTAAGAAAGAACTTTTTTCAAAATTAAAAGAGATTGCTGCTGAGTACGGAATAAAATATGTTCTGGATGCAAGTAATGGTGACGATGCATTTGATTATAGGCCCGGAATGAAGGCGGCGAGAGAGCTTGGAATAAAAAGCCCTTTGCTTGAGGCAGGAATAACAAAAGAGGAAATAAGAAAATTTTCGAAAGAGATGGGCTTGCCTACTGCTACCAAGCCATCGCAAGCATGTCTTGCCAGCCGCTTTCCATATGGTGAAAAAATTACAGAAGAGAAGCTGAAAATGGTGGCGGAAGCAGAGAAATTTTTGAAAGAACTCGGATTTAAAGTTGTAAGAGTAAGGCATCATGGAAAAATCGCAAGAATTGAAGTTGATAAAAATGAAATAGCAAGGATAATGGAGGAAGGAATAAGAAAAAAAATTTATGAAAGGTTGAAAGAAATCGGCTACACATGGGTATGTCTTGATTTAATGGGATATAGGAGCGGGAGCATGAATGAAGCAATTAACGGAGGGACAGAATGAAGAGATATGAAAAGCAAATTCTTATTGAAGAAATAGGGAAAGAAGGGCAGAAAAAATTAATGGAAGGAAATGTGACGATAATTGGATGTGGAGCTCTTGGTAGCAATGTGGCAAATTTATTGGCAAGGGCAGGGGTGGGAAAAATAAGAATTGTGGATAGGGATTTTGTTGAATTGGATAATCTCCATCGCCATGCACTTTTTGATGAGGATGATGCCAAGAATATGATGCCGAAGGCAATAGCAGCCAAGGAAAAGCTGCAAAAAGTAAATTCAGATGTGGAAATAGAGGCTATTGTTGCAGACGTTAATGCATCAAATGTGGAAAAAATAATTGAAGGAGCGGATATTGTCATTGACGCTCTTGATAATATGGAAACTCGTTTTCTCATAAATGATGCATGCATTAAGCATAATGTTCCATGGATACATGGGGCGGTTATAGCAACAGAGGGCTTTACAATGAATATATTGCCAGGAAAAACCGCCTGCCTCCGCTGCTTGCTGCCCTCGCCCCCTCCTCCTGCTTCACTTCCGACATGTGATACTGCGGGTGTGATGGGTGGCGTTGTTTCTGTTGTGGCGAGCTTGGAGGCGACGGAAGCCATAAAATTTTTTGTTGGGGAAGGGATGAGGAAGGAGGCGGTGCATGTGGATGTGTGGAAAGGCACATGGCTCCCTATAAAAGTGGAGAGAAGGAAAGAATGTGTGGCATGTGGTAAGAGAAAATTTGAATTTCTTGCTGGAAAAGAAACAGAAGTTGCAGTTTTATGTGGCAGAAATGCGGTGCAGGTGAGGCCGAGAAAAAAGGCGATGATTGAATTTGATGAGGTTGCGAAACGCCTTAAGAATGTTGCAGAGGATGTTATTGCTACAGATTATATACTTCGTTTTAAAGCGGAGGGAAAGGAGTTTGTTGTTTTTGAGGATGGAAGAGCTATAATAAAAGGTGTTGCAGATATTGCCAAGGCAAAAACTCTCTATGCAAAATATCTTGGATTGTAGTTTGTGGCATGATGGCATCTATAGGCGAATACAGATTTACCATTCAGACTTTTCCAGAATTATCTGTTAAAAAGTAATAGAAATGTTTATCATATAGAGTAGCATACATT
>JAGHBD010000132.1 GCA_021161135.1 Thermoplasmata archaeon | reverse complement strand
AACAAATATCTTATTCATCTTCCCACCATTCTTTTTAACATCCATATAATGAATGTTATACGGCGTATAATAATTTCGATTTTTCTGCCTTAAAATACTAAATATTTGGAGACCGGGCAGGATGCCAGCAACTTAGCCAAGGAATGAAAACTTCTATGAAGCTGAATGTTGGCATATGGATGGCTCCAAAAATAATCTTTTGCTCCAATTCCTATCCAGTCATCCCAGTAGTTCTCATTCCATAAATTTGGGGTAAGAAAACAAACATGGAAGAAGGCTGCAAATCTTGCATTTCTCAATTTAAAATAAAGCTGGTGACTCTTCGTTATGGAAGTGCCATCATATATTTTCATATTTTCATAAAATTTAATAAGTATGCCATCTATTACCTTGGATGCTCCATATACATGAAGTGGCACAGAAAATCGGCATAAAAGAAGATGATCTTGTTCTTTATGGAGAATATAAAGCAAAAGTGAAATTGGATATTTTTAAGAGGATAAGGGGAAAAAGAAATGGGAAACTCATTTTAGTAACAACAATAAATCCAACTTTTGAAGGAGAGGGAAAAACAACCATAACCATTGGCTTGGCGCAGGCTCTAGCAAAACTTGGCAAAAGAGTATGCCTAGCTATAAGAGAGCCGAGCATTGGCCCTGTAATGGGAATAAAAGGAGGAGGAACAGGCGGAGGAAAAAGCCAAGTGCTACCAGCAGAGGATATAAATTTGCATTTTACAGGAGATATGCATGCGATAACAACAGCCCATAATCTCCTTTCCGCTCTCCTCGATAACCATATTTTTCACGGAGATAAATTTCATATTGACCCCCGCTACATTGTATGGCCACGTGTATTGGATATGAATGATAGAAACCTTAGAAATGTTGTTGTGGGGCTGGGCGGCCCAAAAGATGGTGTGCCTCGCCAAGATAGATTTTCCATAACGGCGGCAAGCGAGATAATGGCGATTCTATGTTTGAGCGAGAATATGGAGGAACTCAAGGAAAAACTTTCAAGGATAATAGTTGCCTATTCCTACGATGAGGAGCCTATAACGGCGAAGCAATTAAATGCTGTTGGAGCGATGGCAGCGCTGCTAAAAGATGCTATTATGCCGAATCTGGTTCAAACGACGGAAGGTGTGCCCGCTTTTGTTCATGGTGGGCCATTTGCCAACATAGCCCATGGGACGAGTAGCTTAATCGCTGCAAAACTCGGTCTTAAACTTGCTGATTATTTTGTTACAGAAGCTGGCTTTGGCACTGATCTGGGGGCAGAAAAGTTTTTTAATATTGTTTGTCGGCATGGCATAAAGCCAGATATTGTTGTTCTCGTTGTTTCTCTCCGTGCCTTGAAGTGGCATGGAGGAATGTCGCTGGAAGACATAAAGAAGGGGAGGAAAAGCGTAAGGGCTTTGAAAAAAGGGCTGGAAAATCTTGGAAAGCATATCGAGAACATACGGATTTTTGGATTGCCTCTCGTAATAGCTTTGAATAGGTTTTCTGGAGATAGAGATGAGGAAATAGATATAGTTGAAAAATTTGCGGAGCAACATGACATTCCATTTGCCGTCGCCGACGTATATACCCAGGGAGGGGAGGGCGGCATAGAACTTGCTGGAAAGGTAATCGATACCATATACAACCGTAAGCCCCGCTTTCGCTTTTTATATGATTTGGATATGGATGTCAAGGAAAAAATAGAAACAATAGCTAAAAAAATATATGGAGCAGGGAGAGTTGTATATAGCGTGACAGCAGAAGATGACATTCGCATAATAAAAAAGCTTGCACTCACAAACCTGCCTATATGCATGGCAAAAACACCATACAGCCTAACTGACGATCCCTCTAAAAGAGGAAGACCCAAAAATTTCAAAATAACGATAAAGGAAATTCGCATTTCAGCAGGAGCGGGATTTCTGGTGCCAATAACCGGAAAGATAACGACGATGCCCGGCCTGCCGGCAAAGCCAGCAGCTGAAAAAATAGATGTGAAAAATGGCAAAATTGTTGGAGTGAAATAGCGTTATTCTATTCCATCCTCTGTTATAAAGAAGTAAATGCTCTTTCCCTCTGGCAGGCTACGATGCTTAACTATTGTTGCCTTTCTTTTTTCTCTTCCATTTTCATTTCCTGCCTTCTCAATTTTTATTATAGTTTTTGCAATGTGGTCAATGCTTCTGCCAGCAAACGGCTTTATGTCATCTCCTGCTGAATATACCTGGCTCGTTATGATTACAGGAATATTTTTCTTCCTTGCTTCTATCTGGAGGGTTACGAGTTGCTTTGTGAGGGAACGGGTTGCTCTTGCCTCATCTTCATTCATCTCAAGGCGGTAAAATAAATTGGCACTATCAAGAATGATAAGGCCCGCATCTATTTTAATTGCCTTTTCCACCATTTCTTCCTGCTCCTTCAACGAAAACGGGAAGAAGAAAAGAATCTTTTCGAGTTTCTTTTTGTCTTTGAAAACTTGCAGGAGACGTTCCTTTGATATACCTTCTGTGTCTATATAAACAACTCTTTTACCATTTTCGATGCAATTTTTTGCTGCCTGAATGCATATATTTGTTTTCCCTGTTCCTCCTTCACCATATATCTCTGTTATTATCCCTGCCTCTATTCCCCCTTCAAGCAATTCATCAAGCGAGCAGTCGAGCGGTAACTTATCCACAAATATAATTGCAAGACACCCTAAAAATCTTTAGGATGCGGGCTTTCTTCTGGGATCACAATCTTTTCTTTTTCCCCAACTTCCTTCGCCTTCCCATGCAGATAGAGATATGCAGTATATGCAGCCAGATAAGCATCAAGCTCGTGCTTGCTCTTTGCCTCGATGTCGAGTTTTTCAGCCATTTTCCTCCAGTTTTTACTATATACCCCCAGAATTTTCGCCGTCGCTGTGGGAAATACTTCTATAACAGAGCAATTGATTCTTTTCACCAGTTGTTTTGCTCTTTCTACAAGCTGTCTCATTGATGGCATCGTGGGAGGCATTGCTCCATATTTTTTTAATTGCCTATCCGCCTCTCTTACTCTTACTTCACCCATCAGAGGAGCATCTATCGCCACAATTTGTGGTTTCTCTTTTTTTATGACGGCGAGTATTTCATCATCTTCATGAACAGTGAAAAGCTCCGTATTTTTCTCTTTAACAATGCATATACCAGTTGGATTTTTCGGCAGTGCCGCCAAATCAATGCCAATTACTCTAATATCAGACTCGGGTCTCCAATGAGCAGCCATGATTCCACTGTCTTTGCATCCCATATATCAAGAAAAGCATCATTCCATTCAACTGGAGAGGTATTAAGATATTCTGTTATTGCATCTCCCCATATATTGCCAAGGATTCTCTTGCCAACACTATATTGCTTGAAGAAGAGTAAATCTATGTAACCACTCGCATATTCTATTATATCTGGCTTTCCATTGCCATTGACATCATCATCCGCCCCCCATGAAAGACTCGTGAAACCGATGCTGGCAATGGCACCGCCAGGCTTGCGGAGGAGGCGGTAGGCAAAGCACTCATATATCATTCCAATCTGGCTGCAGTGGCATCCACCTATTATAGCAACGAAGGGTTTTCCATAATTTTTTATTTGTGGCATGTCTGAAACACTTATCCCTATCCATGTATCATAATCATGCACAGGATGTGTTGCCCAGCTCAGATAATTTCCATGTCCTTCGAACTCAACAAAACCAGCTCCTTTGCTTAATTCCCTGATAACATTCTCTTTGCTTAAATTGCCATTGCTTGCCCATATCCTTATGGGATTAAAGCCCGACATATGTTTTATTGACTCTGCCACAGTAATTTCTCCCTCAATATAATCGGTTCCCCATGGAGAATCATCAAAGGAATCGCCTGCAATGGTTATGAACCGGCGATACCATGCCCCTTTCTCAATTTTCCCATAATTAATTATTTTATGAACGAGGAAAAATGCTTCTATAAAGTTTCTGCATGGAAGGCGACCCACATAAACATCCGGATATAAATCAATGATATCCTTATTGCCAGAGTGATTATATTCTCCATAAAAACCATTGCCATTTGTATCCCAAGATGAAAAACTCCCATCCGCATTGAATACATCAGCGTAATACAAATCGCTCAGGAAATATTTTTCACTACCTTCATATGCATATACTTTGCGAGATGGAAGGCGAAATATATCTCCAACGAGTAGAACATATTTTATTCCCCACTCTTCGACAGCATTTTTAATGAAGCATTTTATTTTCTCAGTATTATCTTTTCCCTGCGTGACAAAATATTTGCCGCCATAAATTTCATTCAAGCTCACAACAATGCTTTTTACGCCCTCCTCATCTTTATATTCTGCAAGCCTTTTCATGGCAAATTTATATTCCCAGGGGCATATTATAAGCAAGTCGTAGCCGTCTGCAAGGTTGCGCCCGCCCCAATGCTTTATCTCTATTTCATATTTTTCCGCCCATAAGATTTTTCCCTTTTCATATCTCACAGGATAGAATGTAACCGCAAGATAATTCACCCTTCTTCCATCTTGAATTCCCGCTGCCATACGCCATGCGTGCCATCTCCATTCATTTTCATGCTGGCTGATAACTGCTTTATTTGATGTCCCGCAATAGAAGAAGCCTCTTGATTTCAAAGGTTCTCCTGATACATCTATCTCTTTTATATCTCTTACTTTACAGATTACTTCTGCTTTAGAGGCAAATGGAAGAACATATACTTTGGTATAAAAGGGTATTACTGGCTTAGATGGCTGTCTGATGTAGGAAGCATTGTTCATTAAAATTTGGAAACCATTCTCTCGTTCCACAATTTCTGGTTCTGGAGTGATGAAAATTTCTTTTATTATTTTTTCATCATCAGATAGCGAGACAGGTGGAAAAATCAGGAGAATAGCTATACCAATATACAGCAATTTTCTCATGATCATAAAATTGGTTACGTTTTTATAAAGTTTCTTCCAATCATAACTAGAGACCATCAACTTAAGAATAATTTTATAAAATCCCTCCTTTAATTTTTCCATGAACGAGGGGATGGGAATAATTGAAAGGATAATGGAATGGATCGTGAAAAATAGAATTTTTGTTAGAGAAAGAAAAAGTAATGCAGAAAGAGCATTAGGAATGCTTTT
>JAGHBD010000021.1 GCA_021161135.1 Thermoplasmata archaeon | reverse complement strand
GAATATTCCGAGAAGTAAAGCTAAAATTTTTGTTATATAACATATTGTTAAGCTTGTAAAATCATCAATTCTTTTTGATGATTTATCTTGGAGAAAGCAGCTTTTAGCAATTATTCAACACAGCAGGTTAAGTAAGTAAAATAGATAACATAGGTAAGATAAACAAGAATACATACAGGTAAAATCGTGGAAAACCAAAGCTTTGCAAGAATTATATACGCATATCCAATAACTTTTCATGTTCATTATAGATGTAAATGATTGCAAGGAAATCATTGCAGGGGATAATTCCATTCTTAGAGAAATATTCAGTCCGTTGAGAGATGATATTGATGTGGGATATAGCTTAGCTCTTGCAAGAGTTAAGCCGGGCAAGATTACTCGCAAGCATAAGCTGAAAACATCATCTGAAGTGTATGTTATTTTGCATGGAAAAGGAATTATGCATATAGGTGATGAAACGGCAGAAGTTAAAGAAGGGCATATAATTTACATTCCTCCTGGTGCAATACAGAGAATAAAAAACACGGGCAACGAAGATTTAGTATTCCTCTGTATCGTCGATCCGCCTTGGAGAAAGGAAGATGAAGAGATTCTTGAATAATGCCTCGTTATTCCAATTCATGAAACACTAGACCAGTAAGCAACTTTGGATCAAACCATGTTGACTTTGGAGGCATATTTTTGTTGGCATCTGCCACTGCCTCCAGTTCTTCAATGCTTGTTGGATGCAAATAAAAGACAGCTGCATTTCCTTTTTCATCGACGAATTTTTCATATTCTTCTCTGCTTACATTGCCTCCTACAAAGAAAATGTTCGGATCTTTCCTCACATCTTTTATGCCCAGAATAGGCTCAAGCACCTTATTTTGCAGAATACTCACATCTAAGCTTTCGACGATGCCATCCGGAATTTCTTTTGGCAAAAGCCTCCACCATTTGCCTTTGTAATACATCTGTATTTCATGTTTTTTCGGCTCTTCAATGACATTCATCTCCTCAATATGAAATTCCTTTTTCAATTCATCAATGAAATCCTCCTTTTCTATTTTCCTTATCACCCTGTTGTATGGCAAGATACGCACTTCATCATCACTTGCTGCAAAAATCATCACATATTTTGCCTCTCTATTGCCGTGTTTTTTCCAGTAATGCCATGCTGCCGCTATTCGATGATGACCATCGGCAATGTAGAGATGCAATGGTTTGAAAGCATCTTTTATTTTTTGAATTATGGTATCATCGCTTATTTTCCATAGTCTATGGCGATAGCCGTATTTTTCAAAATCAGCGATAGGCTGCTCCTTCATTATCTCATCTATTATGCCTTTGATGTCATCATTTTTTCTGAAAATGGTCCATACTAAGCCAGTGTTGGCTTTTGTAGCTTCAATATGCTTTATTCTGTCCTGCAATGGCTTTTCTCTCGTTTCTTCATGTTTTTTTATTCTACCTTCCTCATAATCTTGCAGAGAGACGCATAAAATGAAGCCACGCTGCCTGAATTCTTCATTTCCTTCCTCATATAAATAAATGGAAGGCTCATCTTTTATCATTCTATGGCGGAATTTTTCAAAGGCAGCCTTTGCCTTCTTATATTTATCTCCATTTTCCTCCGGCAGAATTATATGAATCACTGAATCTGGATTTTTCCTAAGCTCCTCAGCCTCTTCCTCGCTTATAACGTCATAAGGCCATGTGCAGAATTTTTCCGGCTCAGGGTGGCGAAGTCCTCTAAACTCTTTTACTTCAACCATAAAATGGCATGAAAATTAAATATAAAAATCTTGGCGGTATTATCTTTATGAAAACCGCTCTCACAATTTTTGCTGCATCGCTGCTCCTGCTTAACGTTGCCCCTCTAATAGATAGTCAGCAAAGTTTCATTGAAAGCATAATTTCACATATAAATGAAAAAACTGCCGAATATTATCTATCCAACCTCCTTTCATTCGCTCCTCGCTACACGGGCACAGAAAACTGTAGAAAGGCGGAGGAATGGGCTTACAGAGAGTTTTTAAAAATGGGGCTAAAAGCAGAATTTTTTGAATGGGAAATGGATGGTTTTACTGATAGAAATGTGGTTGCAACTCTCCCAGGAAAGACAAATTATACAATAATAGTATGCGCCCACATCGACACGGTGGAAAACGCTCCAGGCGCCGACGACGACGGCTCGGGCGTGGCGGCGGTGCTATGCATAGCGAAGGCGCTGAGATATTATCATTTTGCCAACACGATAAAGTTTGTTCTTTTCAGTGGTGAGGAAGTGGGAACATATGGAAGTTACAGTTATGCAAAATATTTGTATGGAAAAGGGGAGAAGATAATTGGTGTATTTATGCTGGATATGGTTGGATATGCTACCACAGGGAAAGGAGGGAGGTATATAAGAATATTCAAGCCGCAGAGGAGTGATAAGCTTGTTGAGGAAATTGAAGATACGGCAGAGAGATATAAAAGCGTCCTCGATATGGAGATAGAAGTTGTTCCCAACTATCCTGGCAGTGATCATGAAGCGTTTGTTGAGTATGGCTATGACGCCATTTTCGCAGCCCACTATGAGGGATACCCATATGGGCATACCCCTGAAGACACTATAGATAAAATAAATTTCACTTATGAAATGAAAGTTGCCCGTCTTTTTGCTGCAGTTGTGGCGGAAATGGCGATGAAGGAAGTAAAAACATATGTGGAGATTACTGAGCCAAAAGAAGGGTATGTTTATCTTTTTAATCATGCGATCATGCCAGTTAATTCGAAAACATGGTATCTTGGGTTGAGAGGGACAACAGTTATAATCGGGAGAGTTGATGTTATTGCTGCTGTTGATGGTGAAGTGGAAAAAGTGATATTCGGTATAGATGATAGAATGTGGAAATGGATTTATTCTCCACCATATGAATGGAGAATGAATGTTGCTACATTTGGCAAACATTATATAAAGGTTTATGCATATGGTGATGAGATTGTGAAAGATGAAATGGATATAATTGCAATAACTCCTTACATTCCATCTATACCATAAATTATATAACCAAATTTCAATTAAAGGGGTGTGAAATTGAAAGCGAGGATATGGTTGATTGTGGTTATGCTACTTCTGCCAGCCGTGTATTCGCAACAGATAACTGATATTTATATCGACGGCGTAAGTGTATCACCAGAGGAAATATACGCTGGAGATAGGGTTATCGTTAATGTTACCGTAGGTAATTCAGGTAGTAAAGCAGATAATATCGGCATTGCATTATTTGTCGATAATAGAACAGATGCAGTATATGAATATGTGATAGATTCGTTAGATGAAGGTGAGGAGAAAAATATAGAGCTATACTGGTATGCACAGGAAGGAAAACACACTCTTTATATTTTTGCAGACTATAAT
>JAGHBD010000030.1 GCA_021161135.1 Thermoplasmata archaeon | reverse complement strand
TTTCAATCCTACCATAGTCTGATTTTATCCCGTGTGAGGTATATCTTAGAAATGGGGTTGGATTTTATAAAAATTTTCGTGGATCGGCGGTTTGTGTTGTCGTTTATAAACATTCACGAATTGCTAAATATTTAGCGGTAGGCATTTCCAAATATTACCTTAACAATCATTTATAAATTGCGGGAAATAAAATTAAAAAAGAGGGGGATTAGATAGAGATGCTATCGCTCGTTTCCTTGTTTGCTGCCGAATCATAAATCCATCCACTCTTTTCTACGTTATCCACCGTAAAGGTAAATGTTCCACTTGTGGTCCATATCCAGTTCGAGTACAAAGTTACTTTTCCATCTGCATCTGTTGTTCCTGAATCAGTGTCGCTTGTCAATCCGCTCCAGTGTCCCGATACTGTTGCTCCTTCCACAGGGTTGCCATCGGCATCATATATTGTTACTGTTGCATAAGCCCTCACAATGAGACCCCACCATCCATATTGCGTTCCCATATCTATACTTTCCACATGCATTGTTGGCTGAGCCGGTGCCTCTGTTATGGTTGCTGTAGTTGTGTCTGTGCCGACGCCTCCGTCATCATCTTCAACAGTTAGCGTAACAGTATAGTTGCCAGGAGCAGAATATGTATGTGTAACTGTCTGACCAGTTGCTGTTGTTCCGTCTCCGAAATCCCAAGTGTATGTAAGCGTGTCCGCTGTACCTGGATCACTTGCTGAGCCAGTGAATGTTATTTCCTGACCCACATAGCCAGAATATGGGCCGCCTGCATCTGCTGTTGGAGGTACATTATTTATTGTTGCCGTTATGGTATCTGTATCTGTTGCTCCATCATTATCTTTTACTGTAAGTGTAACTGTATAAACACCATTATCAGCATAGGCATGCGTAACAACTTTGCCAGTTGCTGTTGTTCCATCTCCGAAATCCCAAGTATAACTTACGATTGTTCCATCTGGATCATAGCTGTTGGATGCATCAAATGTTATTTCCTCTCCCTCATCTCCAGTTTTATCTCCACCAGCATCCGCCACAGGCGGCTGGTTCTCTCCCCCGCCTCCTCCAAGTGCTTCCTGCAGAGCTGCATACGCATTTATCAAACCCCAGCCATAATATTGATCCCAGCCAGGATCGCCCAAATCAATGGCTGTGCTTTGCAATATATTTCTTATATCATCTGGAGAAGTAACGCCAACTGAATACAGGAGAGCCGCTGTTCCGCTAACATGAGGCGTAGCCATTGAAGTTCCTTCATAGAAGTAATAGCCCCACTGAATGCTTCCCCACCATGTTACCTCGAATGTCTGCTGCAGTATTCCATCCCCATAACCATCGCCATTTTGATCCAAATCAAGATTTCCACCAGGAGCAACAACATCAAGACTTGAGCCATAATTTGAATATGGGGCACGCTGCTTATCATATTGTGTAGCTCCAACTGCTATAACATAGGCATCGTAGGCAGCAGGATATGAAATTGCATTCGCGCCATCGTTACCTGCTGCAGCTATAACTGTAACACCATTATTATATGCATATGCAACTGCATCTTCTAATGCGTCAGAGCCGGACCTTCCTCCCAAGCTCATACTTATTATATTCGCTCCGTGATCAACAGCATAATAAATTCCATCAACTATGTCTGCATATGTCCCATATCCTCTGTAATCAAGCACTTTAACAGGCATCAGGCATGCGTTGAAGGCAACGCCTGCCACACCCTCATTATTGTTTGTGCTCTGTGCTATTGTTCCAGCAACATGGGTGCCGTGACCATTGTCATCCACTGGATCAGTATCATCATTAACGAAATCATAGCCAGAGACAAAGCAGGTATTTGCCAAATCACTTCCAACTCTTATTCCTGTGTCTATAACAGCCACAATAACATCGCTTCCCGTTGCCAAATCCCATGCCGGTTCCATATCTATGCCGCCTTCATCGCTGCTATGGAAATGCCACTGATAGCTGTAGTATGGGTCGTTTGGCACCATGAAGGCATGGGCTATATAATTTGGCTCAGCATATTCGACGAGAGGATTATTTTTTAATATCCTCAATGCTTTTTCCATATTGCCCGTTATTTTTATTCTTTCCATGCCTGGCTTCCACATGTGTTTTAATTTTCCTCCACACTGCTTCGCAATTTTTGCTGCTTCCTCTGGCAGCACGCCATCCTTGAACTTCACAATGATTTCATTCACATAGCCCTTTTTTGTTGTCCATGCACTTCCTCCTTCAAGCAACTTCGTTTTTTCTGTCCATGCGGCAGAAAAAATTGGCATCACTAACACACAGCCCAAAACCACCACCAATATCTTTTTAGTTATCTCACCACCTCCAGTGCAATATCATTTAACAATTTTTAACTTTTACTTTTTAAATGAGTCCTGCAGGGCATCTATAATCATGTATAAACTACATTTGCATTATATGTAAATTACAAATAATGACTCTACTCAATTATGAGGTTTTCATCCAGTTTGTTATCGCTTGCGAGTAGAAATTCGTGGCTCATATGGAGGCAATTTACAGGGCAGACATCATTGCACTGGCTGCAGAAAATGCATCTTCCCACTTAAATTCTGATTTTCTTCTCCTCCTCCTTGAACTCTATAGCCTTTGCTGGACAAACTTTGATGCAGCTTCTGCATCCAATACATTTTTCCCTTTCATAGATTATTTTTCCTCTAAACCATTCTGGAGGCTCCACAGGAGGATTCATTTTTACCTTTCCTTCCTGAACATCCTTCAAATATTTCTTTATGCTTTTAGGCGCATATTTAGCAGGGAATAAATTTGTCCATGGCTTGCTTACCATCTGTTTCAACAATTGCCCCAACATTGGAAACATTACCACCACCCCACATTAAACTGTCCATCCCACATTAGCAATACGAGGCCAAATAAGGCGATGAGTGTCGTTGTAATCCAATAGCTCGTAACAACCTGCGTAATTCGCAATCGTGCCATTCCAGCCCTTACAAGCGTGACAGAAAATAGCATCACTATGAATACTTTTAGCAGGAAGAAGAGGAAATCAGCAATGAAAGCAAAATCACCAAGATTTACATATTCTTCAATCAATGGAGAAATGTTGTAAGGGAAAAATAGGGCTATTATAAGTGATGCCATAGCAAAAAGACGGACGCCGTCGGCAATATAAAAGAGAGCTAAATTTCTGCCTGTATACTCTGCAAGCAATCCATGAGCTATCTCCGTTTCTGCTTCTGCAACATCAAATGGTATTTTCGCAAGCTCGCCTGGCGTGACTATTACAAGGGCTAAAAGGAGAATAATTGCTCCTATCAAACCAAGCAGTCCCACATGCTGCCATATTGGATTTTGGGCTATGAAATGCAAACTGAATACATCTCCTCCTACAGCCTCATTCAATTTCCATGCAATTGCAATGATGACAACAGCCAGCGGGAACTCATATGATGCCATCGTAACCATTTCCCTCTGCGCCCCCACGCTTGCGAATGGCGAGCCAGATGCGAAGCCGCCCGCCACCATTGCAAGAGCTGGGATTATGAAAATGTAGATTACGAGAATAACGTCTCCATGCTGATGTAGGAGTGGTTCAAAACCAGCTATTGGAATATAGAGAAGGAGGATTATTGATGCAGCCAGGCATATTATAGGCGAGGCATTATACATCCATTTAACTGCATTTTCTGGCACAATCGTTTCCTTATTCATCAGCTTTATTGCATCTAAAAATGGCTGCCTTATAGGTGGCCCCACTCTGCCTTGCATTCTTGCAACGAGCTTACGGTCTATACCTTTGAAAAGTAGTCCAAAGACTATAGCAAATATGGAAATCAAAATGCTTCCCACAACTGTTTTAAATAGCAACTCACCAATCATCTCAACAACCTCCTTGTCTTTTGAACAGATAAACGATGTAAATCATCTGCTGTCAGAATCTCTTCTTTTCCATCTCTCACTATCGTCACTCTATTTGTACATGACAAGCATGGATCGATTGAGGCAGCAACTATCGGTATATCCGCAATCTGCATGTCCATGAGCATTGTGCGCCATGAAAGAATGTTAATGTATGTGGGAGCCCTAACCTTCCATGCATAGAGATACTCAAAACCAGCCTTCAATTTAACATAATGAATATCCTCTCCTCGTGGTGCCTCATGCCTTCCTATTGCCTCCCCCTCTGCTTTTTTGATTTGATTTATGAGCTTTATTATTTTTGGCTCAGCAAGGATTTCTCCCGATGGCATATTATCGAGAGCCTGTTCAATTATTTCTATGGATTGCTTTACTTCGAGTAATCGAACAACTATCCTGTCGTATGTATCTCCTATCGTCTCACCAGTTAGAATATCCGGAGTTATCGCTTTAACATCAAAATCTGGATAGGCAAAATAGGGCATATCCTGGCGCACATCTTTCTTAACACCGCTTGCCCTCGTAGTTGGCCCAACTGCAGCGAGTTTTATTGCCTCCTCATATGGGAGTATGCCAATTTCCCTCGTCCTCATTTTTATTGTTTTGTCCTCAAGGAAAAGTTTTGCCAGCTTATTGAATGCCTGTTTATAATAATCAAGCATTTCCCTTATTTTTGGAATATGCTCCTCCTTTATATCTCTCCTCACCCCTCCATACATCATTATTGCCTTCGTAACCCTATTACCATTAATGAGCTCAAGTATATCCATAACCTTTTCCCTGACAGCCCATACATAGTGGAGTAATGAATCAAAACCCAGCTCATGAGCGGCGACGCCTGCCCAGAGCAGGTGGCTGTGTATCCTCTCAAGCTCGCTCTGTATAACCCTAATATATTCCGCCCTCTCTGGCACCTCTATGCCCGCTATCTCCTCAACAGCCATAACCAAGCAGGCAGGGTGACAGAAATTGCAGATTCCGCAAATTCTCTCAGCCAAATAAATGCTTTGCACAGGGTTATTCCTGTTCATGCCTATCCATTCCACGCCCCTATGATTCTGGCTCGCTATTACATCCACATCCACAATGCGCTCTCCTTCAATTGTGCATTTTATCATTATTGGCTCTTTCAGTGCAGGATGTATTGGACCGACAGGAATTTCATATTTCATTTTCCTCCCTCCGTCCAGGTTTCATACAATTTATTTGTTTCCTTAGGTGCCGTTTCATCTCTCCTCCATGGATAAACACCATCTGGAAAGTCCTTTGTCAGGAACATGTGTCTTTTATCTGGCAACTCATCTATTTCGACGCCCATCATTTCTCTTATTTCCCTCTCCGAATATATTGCAGCTGGCACAAGAGGTGTTATTGATTTTATCACCAAATCGCTTTTGGGTATGGAAACTTTAAAGGTTACAGCAAATTCCTCAAGCTGTTTTCCATAACCAAGGGCAAAATGGTAGTTAAGCTCTACATTCTCACCTTCATCGCTGGCAGATATTATGCTGAAATGGGGATACTCCTCTGCCCATTCCATTAAATTCTCCACTGCTTCCCTTATCTTTTCCCTGTCCACCTTAATCCACAGGCTCTTTTTCTTTACCTTTTTCCTCACTCCCGCCTCCCGCTCCTGGATCCATACCTCATAGCCCGCTTCCTGAAACTTCTGCATCATCTCTTCAGCATTCATTTTTTCTCCACCCCCTCAAGGAATTCCCATGCCTTAACGACACCATATATTATTGCCTCCGGTCTTGGCGGGCATCCGGGCACATAAATACATTTTGCATCTGGAATTATTCTTTCTATCGGCCCTTCAAGATGATATGATTCGTGGAAAACGCCGCCACTTATCCCGCATGAACCAACAACCAGAATAACTTTTGGATCAGGTGTCTGCTCATAAATTCTCTTAACCTTATCTGCCATATCTGATGTAACAGGGCCGGTAAAAGCAATTACATCTGCATGTCGTGGGGAGCCAACAAGTTTTATTCCAAATCTTTCTGCATCATATCTCGGCGTGAGAGCGGCGATTATTTCAATATCACAACCATTACATGAGCCACTATTCACATGAAATACCCATAATGCTCTTTTGAATGCTTTCGATATCATCATATCACCTCCACAAGGAATACGGCAATGAAAAGAAGTGCAGATATTCCAACAAACCATGCAATATAATCATTTATTATGCCTGTATGTATCTTCATCATTGCATCATAATATCCCTTCAATGCCTCCATAAAGCCCCAGTATATGTTTCCAGCCCTAATATGAACTTCTTCCTTGCTCGGCTCCTCCACGCCAGACAAATATGGCTTGAGCTGCTCCCCTCCTTTGTAATCCTTTCTCCCGAATCCCCTGATTATGTAAGCAATGATCGCTATAACTATAAAGCCTATAATCCAGAGCACCGGGTCCCAATATCCTCCTGTTGTTCGCAACATTTTAACCACCTAATACCGCCTGAATATAAGCCGCCTGATCCGCCAGCGCCTGAGCGGCGGGATGAACTATATTGCTCACCACCCAGCCTGGGAAAAGGCCGAAGAGGATTATGACAAATGTGAGTACAGCCATGCCAGCGAGCATGCTTTTCGGCACTTCCTCAACATCATGTATTTTTGGCCCCATGAATGCTGAATGGAATACTTTAACGAAAGATGCAAGTGTAAGAATGGAGACAAGCATTGCTATTATGGAAAGAATCGGGCTCACCTTATATGCTGCCTCATATATCAACAATTTTGATGCAAAACCATTGAAAGGAGGTATGCCAGCTATGGCAAGGGCGCCTATTATGAAGAATATAGATGTGTATTTCATGGAATGTCCCAATCCACCCATTTCATTCAAGTTCCTTGTTTTCAGGCGATAATATATTGCTCCTGCAGTGAGGAAAAGCAATCCTTTATACATTGCATGATTTATTATATGGAATATCCCTCCCTCCATTGCCTTTATGCCATAACTGCTGAATTCCGGTTTTGTTAGGAGGTATAAACCAACGCCCACACCGAGCAGCATATATCCTGTTTGACTTATTGCATGATATGCCATCAGCCTTTTTATGTCCTTTTGAGGAATTGCCATTGTAACTCCAACAAACATTGAGAGCAATCCAAATATTATTATCACTGCTCCAATCGTCGCCAGATTTAAAGTTACTCCATACAAAGTGAAGCACACTCTGAATAATGCATACAAACTCGCTTGGCTTGCGGCAACGAGCATGGCTGTTATTGATGATGGAGCAACACTATAGGCGTCGGGAGTCCAGAAATGCATTGGAACTGCCCCGCATTTCATTGCAAAAGCAGCAATTAATAGCACGAGAGCAATTTTATCTAAATGGGTGTAATTTATTGCACTTGCCAGAGCGGCAATGTTAAGCAAATCATATTGTGCATATAATAGAGCGATAGCGAATAGAACAAACAGGGCAGCAATACTTGATATAATCAAAAATTTGAAGGCGCCTTCAACAGAATCACCAAAATGGCTGCGATATGCTATCAGGGCGGCGCATGCAATTGAAAGAACTTCCAGAAAAACAAACATGTTGAACATATCGCCTGTAAGTTCCATGCCAAGCATTCCTACAAGCACCAGAAGAAGCAAAGTATAGAACTTTCCTTTACCCTTTTCCTCCTCAATGTATGCTAATGAATATATTGCTGCCGCCAAGCTAACTGTTGCACTTATCAAAGCCATAAATATGCTCATTCCATCCACTTCGAGAACAATACGGATGGGCACTGCTGCTTGCGCTGGAACCGTTTCTGTTGGATTGGCTGCTCCCATTGTATAGATGTGTATGCCATTGGTGAAAACATCATGCGCAAGGAAAATCACAAGAATTTCCTCTATTATGAGAACTGCTATGACAAATGCATTTCTTGCTTTTTTGCTGAATTTGTCTATAATTGGCGTAAGGAAGGCAGCAAGTAATGGCAGAACAATTATCAATGCGGGCGAATGCTCAAGCAACCAATCCACATTCATTCTTTCAACCTCCTTACTTTTCTGCTATCGAGTGTGCCGTAATGGCGATATATCATCATTGTAATGGACAGAACTAAAGCCAGGACTGCCACTCCTATAACTATACTTGTGAGAGTTAAAGCCTGAGGAACAGGAAGCACCATTTTATCTGGCACATCTATACCGGATGGAAGATTTGTATAGATGGGAGCCACTCCTTCCTTTCTATAGCCAAGAGTTATTAAAAACAGATTTACTCCGCTTTCAAGAATTGTGAGGCCAATGGCAATTTTTATTAGATTTCTCTTGAAAAGCATTGCGTACAGGCCAATGAGAATCAAAGCAACAACGGTATAAAAAGGAATATTATAAATCATTTCTTTTCACCTCCTGCAAGAGCCATGATTAAAACAACAGATGCAAGCCCGCCAATAACTTTCATTCCAACAGCTATGTTTAGCAACGGCAAAATACCCCCGCTATTAAGCTCTCCTGGATTGCTTCCGAATGGTGGAATATTGCCGAAAATTGGTTCGCCAACGAGAAAATTGGAAAGAAATGAGGCAGCGAGGATAAAGCCCAATATGCCTACGAGTACAAAAAGCAAGCCGCCAACGCTTTCGAATATGGAGAGTTTTTCATCGCTCGCTTTCTTATACACTTCTCTCGCTCCATAGGCAACGATAAGCATGACTATAGCTGATGCTCCTATTGCACCTCCTTGAAAGCCGCCGCCTGGCGTTAAATGCCCGTGCATTATGACGTAGAAGGAAAAGATGAAGATAAATGGGAATAAAAGGCTGGCGATAGTTGTTACAATCACACTCATTCTTTCCTCACTCATTTTTCACCCTCCTTAAAACGACAAGTGCTCCAGCTATGGCTGTGAAAAGTACAGTAGCCTCGCCGAGGGTATCATAGCCTCTGTAATCAAAGACAACACTCGTTACAACATTATTTGCAGCCGTCTCATTCTGTGCATTCTCAATTATGTAATCATCCATTCTTGAATCATCAAGCTCCCCAAAAGGATGAATTTCATATGCAGCAAAGAATAAAAATGCAGCAAATACAACAAATATTATGGCTTTCTTCATTCTTCCTCACCCCCTTCCTCCTCCATGCGTTCCGTATTTTTTATAGTGATAACAAGCAAGGCGGTTGTTATACACGCGCCCACACCAGCCTCAGCTATGGCCACATCTGGAGCATGGAGCATGTAAAAATATAGAGATAGCAATAAGCTCATGGCAGCAAGAGAAATGGTGGATGCGAGCAAATCCTTAAACCATACTGCAATAATGGCTGTAGCAACCATGAAAATGGATAGCAGTATAAGACCTATCTCAAACATGCTCACTTCAATCATTTTCTCCCTCCTTTGCCTCCAAATCATCAACAACAGCTCTCGCCGGCTTCACGCCGCTTCGATGAGCAGCTCTTGCTATTGCATGTGCCCCTGTTGGATTTGTAAGGAGAATGGCTATCATGGCGAAGAAGGTATGGATGGCTAAGGATATCATTTCCTTTTCTCCATCATACCATCTCCAAAGTCCGTAGGCAATGATGGCAAAACATATGAAAATGCTGCCAAAAGTTGTGCATTTGGTGCCAGCGTGAAGGCGAGTATAAACATCGGGAAATCTTATCAAGCCGAGAGAGCCAAGCATATTGAAGGCAACTCCTATGCCAAGGAATATATAAATTATTTCCCACATCATAGCTTTCCCCCCTGCAGATATTTGGCAATATAAAGTGTGGTTATATAGGAAAGCAGAGCATATACTATGGCAACATCTACGTAGATTATTTCTTTGTAGGCGGCGCCAAATAGAAGCATTCCAGCTATCACCAAAGTATTTATTGTATCTAGTCCAACAACTCTATCTGGAACTGTTGGTCCCAAAAGCACTCTTATTATTGCTATTGCAACAGATACAAGCACCAACACCAGAGCTATCATAAACGGGTTCATTCTCCTATCCTCCTTGCCCACTCAGGGAAAGTGGAACATATTGGTTTATAATCACGGGGCATTTTTTCAAGCACCTCATCTTTAACATTTATCCAATGAACGTACAGATTCTTCTCCTCATCAACATCAACACTTAGAGTGCCAGGAGTAAGCGTAATGGAGTTAGCAAGAGTTGTTATTGCCAGATCGCTTTTAAGATCAGGGGCTATTTTCACTATGCCAGGTTTTATTCTGCCTGTGAGTACGCGATAAGCTACATCAAAATTTGCCTTTGCCATCTCATAGAAGAAGCGGGGGAGATAAGCGAGTATCATAAGCCATCTCTTAGGGTTGGCAAGTTTGAAATCTTTTATGAAAATTTTTCTTGAGATGTATCCAGCGATGCATGCCATTACTATGCCAGCAACAATTTCATCAGTGCCCCACATTCTTCCATTAAATGTGAGTAGGAGCCATATAACAAAACAAAATACTGCTGACGCTATGAAGGCTAACATCAGGAGGATATAGAATATTAGTATATAAAAATTTACATTTTTATGCTTTTTTTCAAAATTTCGGCAAAACGATTGTGCAAATGGAATGCATAAGCGAAATTTTATGCCATTTTTATTAAATGACTTCCATCGCAGCTTTTTGCTTTAAATTTATATCCTTCTCTGCATGCTGCAAAACTTAGCCCGTATTCCATGCATACCTCCTCCACCCTCCGCAATAACTCAAATCTTTGCCTTTCTGGAAGGTAGAAGGTGCTGCCTATGCGATGCCATTCATATTTGCCCACATCTATAACTCCTGCCAATCTTTTCATTGAATCATTTCGTGGTTTAATCGTAGAAGAAACGACATGCTCCACATATGGTGCAATTTCCTCCACTATTTTCTCTATTTCCTCATCATTGAAATCTGGTATAATAGGATCAAGCCTAACAGAGCATGGCACACCTTCCTTACTAAGTTTTTTCAATGCTTTAATTCTTCTCTGGGGAAGAGGAGCATGAGGCTCAATGATTGCCGCCTTTCGTGGGCTGAGTGTTGTTATCGTTATGCTCACACTCGCCTTCATATTCGAAAGTAAATCCACGTCTCTTGCCACAATATCAGATTTTGTTATCACAAGGAGAGGAATATTATGCTCTTTGATTATTCTTAAACATTTTCTCGTTGCCTTTAGCTTCTTTTCCTCAGGTGTATAGGGATCGCTGCTATTTGACATGCTTATGTATGTATCCACCTTATGCAACTCTTTCTTAAGGCGATGAAATAAATCTTTTTTAAGGCGTGCTTTAAAGGCATTGGGGATATATGAGGAGATATAACAATAAATACAGGCATGTGAGCATCCAGTATAAGGGCTGAATGAATATTTTTTGGGGCATGTACAAAGCCTGCTTTTCCATGGATCGAAAGGAGTTATGAGCACATGAATAAAAGGGGTGGAAAATAAAATGTTTGCATCGCAACATAAAAATTCTGTATCCATTTTACTTTCAATGAATAAAAAGGAGCTATTCAAAAATTTACTCGAGAAAATAAAAAGTATTGTTGAGGGAAAAGGAGGAAGAGAAGAAAAGCTGCAAAGAATTTGCCAGATTCTCAAGGAAAAAGTGCCGCACTATGACTGGGTTGGAATATATTTTGCAGATGCTGAAAGAAAAGAACTTTTACTGGGCCCCTTTGCGGGGGAGGAAACCGAGCATATGAGAATAAAATTCGGGCAGGGAATATGCGGGCAGGCGGCAGAAAAATTAAGCACATTTATTGTCCAAGATGTTTCAAAAGAGACAAACTATCTTGCCTGCAGCCCTTTCGTTAAATCGGAAATAGTTGTCCCCATTTTTAAAGACGGGAATTTTGTGGCAGAACTTGATATCGATTCTCATAAGCTTTCTCCATTTAGTGAGGAAGATAAAGACTTTCTTGAAAAAGTATGTGAAATAATTTCAGAAGTCGTCTGAAAAGATTTTTTCCCTCTTTACCCTCCTTCTTAAATTTTTCAGGAATGTTGGCATGCTCTCTATATCCTTAACCATGGAATTCTTTGCAAATATAAGACGATATTCTGTGATGCATTTTGTTCTTCCTTTTAAATTCCTCTCTATTTTTCTACACAGTTGCCATCCTTTCCTGTCCCAGTCAGTGAGGATAATCACTTCCTTATAATTTGCCGCAATATAATCACATAAATTTGCTATTTCCATCCCTCTATGCACCGTTATTATCACACCTTTTATGTCCATACTATGAAGTGCCTTTACATCCTTTTCCCCTTCCACTATTATGGGCGTCTCTTTGTTTTTTTCGCGAATCTCCTCTATTGCCCTTTCAATTTCCTCCAGCGCTGCTTTGTGATCCATTTTCAAGCATCCTCAAAATTTCATTCTTTTCTTTCCTTATAAATATTCCTTTTTCTCTCGATGTCTCTCCATAGGCAATAGAAAGAGATGAAGATGGAAGAGAAAAGAAAGAGGCTATTGTTTTTATTATCTGTTGATTAGCTTTCCCTCTCTCCGGCTTTTCGCTCACCTCTATTTCTATTCTTTTTCTCCATGCATCATAGCCAGCAGGGAAACAACTTTTATTCCCTATCTTCACCCTAATGTGTATGAGGCATCCATCTCTCGTTTCCTCTACCGCCTCCTTCATGGCGTTTTTATATATCCGGCTTTCATCAATGCCTGTGTTGCTTCTCTTGCATTTTTTATTGTCTCCAGTGCCATTTCATATATTTCCTGCCTGCTGAGCTTCCTTCTTGCAACCCCCTGTTCTATTGCCTTCATAGCCACAGCCGTCGCCTCGTGCGGAAATACTTCCCAGTCGTCCATCGTTGGCACAATATAATCTTCCCTTAGTCCTTTCTTCTCTGCTACCTCCGCTATGGCATAAGCAGCTGCGATATGCATCTCATCTGTTATTGTCTTTGCCCTCACATCTAAAGTTCCACGGAATATGCCTGGAAAGCCTAAACTATTATTAACCTGATTCGGAAAATCACTTCTTCCTGTTCCAAATATTCTCACTCCCGCTTCCTTAGCTTCCCATGGCCATATCTCCGGAATGGGATTTGCCTCGGCAAACATTATAGCATCATCATTCATTTCTGCAACCCATTCCTTTTTAATTGTTCCTGGCCCTGGCTTGGAAGCAGCTATGCATACATCTGTGCCTTTTATTGCTTCAGGTATTCCTCCTTCTCTGCCCTCGCCGTTTGTTGTCATGGCAATCTCATACTTGTATGGGTTCTTTTCCTTGAGTTCCTCGATATCTTCCCTGTTAGGATGGAGAATTCCCTTTGAATCCACCGCTATAATATTTTTGGGTGGCACACCTGCTTTTATGAGAGTTCTTATCAAACATATATTTGCTGCTCCAGTCCCTATGATTGAGAAAAGCACTTCATTCAGCTTTTTGCCAACTATCTTAAGCCCATTGATTATTCCAGCAAGCGTAATGGCTGCTGTTCCCTGCTGGTCGTCATGCCATACAGGAATATCCAATTCCTTCCTAAGGCGATCTAATATGTAGAAACATTTTGGAGATGCTATATCCTCTAAATTTATCCCTCCAAATGTTGGTGCAACCCATTTCACAGCCTGAATAAACTCATCTGGGTCTTTTGTGTCAATCATTACTGGAAAAGCATCTACACCTCCAAGGTATTTAAAAAGTAAAGCCTTTCCTTCCATCACTGGTAGCCCCGCTAATGGGCCGATATCTCCCAACCCTAATACACGGGTGCCATCACTTATAACTGCAACAAAATTACCCTTATTTGTGTGTTCAAAAACTTTCTCTGGATTTTTAGCAATATCCTTACAGGGCTCTGCTACACCAGGTGTATACCATATGCCAAAATCATCATAACTTCTTATTGCACACTTTGCCATCACCTGCACTTTTCCCTTATAAAAAGGATGCAGCTTCATTGCTTCCTGAGCAGGCTTTTTAGCTTTCTCTAACAATTCTTCAACTGTTACTTTCTTCTCCATCAAATCACCAGTTGGTGTAATATAACAGATAACTTAAATCTTTTTGCCAACACAAAATACTACTTAAAAAATGTCCAACTCTCATGCAGTGGAACATCTCTATTTTTAATTTTCAAAATTCTTGCATCATCCAAATACAACTCAAAAATATAAATATAAAGAAAAGGGGAGGAGCTAACTCACGCCCAGCACTAATGGGCCGAGCACGAAGCCTTTAGCTGTTGCTGTTGTGCCTCCAACATTCGCTGTTATTGTTGTTGGACCAAAGCCAAATACTAAGCCCGGCCCTACAGTTG
>JAGHBD010000055.1 GCA_021161135.1 Thermoplasmata archaeon | reverse complement strand
ATAAAAGATATTCCTCCGTTGTGTATCCAAGCATTGTGCCAACTCTTGTTTTCATAAAAACAGACAGGAAGATTATGAAGAGGGTCAGCGAAATAAAAAGAGGACTCAACTTCTTGGCGGCGGCAAATGGCTCCTTTGCATCAAAAATAAACCTCTTTATTATCACAAACATTATGAAGGCAAGACCTGCTCCAGCCAGCGGCGAGATAACCCATGATGCCGCCACCTTGCCAAGCGTCGCCCATTTCACCGCTTCTATGCCGCCCTGGGCGAGACCGAAGCCGGCGACGCCGCCAATGATGGCATGAGTTGTTGAAACCGGGAGCTCTTTCCATGTTGAAAGTGTAACAAAAATTGAGGCGGCGAGTAAGGCGGCGAGGAAGCCGAGCATTGCATCATGGCTACTCATTGAAGAAATATCGACTATCTTGCCCTTTATTGTATCTGTAACATGTTTGCCAACGAGAACAGCGCCAAGGAAGTTCAAAATAGCGGCAATAATGAGGGCTTGGCGAAGCGTGATTGCCTTTGCACCAACAGCGGTTGACATGGAATTTGCGACATCGTTTGCACCTATATTCCATGCCATATATAAACCAGCAAATATTGCGAGTGCAAGTACTATGATTAGCATGCAAGCATGAAATATTTGCAAAAATTTATAATTTCCTATGAAATATCCTTCAATGATTAAAGCCTATATTCTCATTACAACTTACGTTGGCAATCTCAAGGCTGTGCTTGATGAAATGAGGAAATTGAAGAATGTGGAGAGTATAGCCGTGGTGGCAGGGGATTATGATATCATAATAAAAGCTAAGGTGAATAGTTTAGAGGAGTTAATGGAACTCACTGATCAAATACATTCCATAAAAGGGGTTAAAAGAACGAATACGCAGGTTATAGAAAAAGAGATTGAAGCATGAGGATAAGGAAAAAATATCTGTTTTATGTGCTTGCCATCCTTTCTTCCCTCATAGGAGCAGCTGTTACTGTAATCGATACCTATATTTCCATAAAATATGAGTTCAATCCATGGAGTTTGTGCTTGGCGATTTTCATTGCTGGCCTTGTTATAACCTTTTTCCTCTCCCTCATCCTTTCCATTCCATTTGGAGGAAAAAGCATTGGGGCGAGAATAGATCCCTCCTTTAAAAGGTTGAGGATGCTGAAAAAAGAAGAATTGAAATACCATTTGCTTGCAGGCATGGGAAATGCTGTGGCAACAGTAGGCTATTTTCTGATAATCTCAATATATCAGGAGCCATCTACCATACTTGCTTTCTTTGAAGTTGTCATTCTCTATCTTTTGATGATGGAATCTATAGCAGAAAAAAATGCTCCTACGATGGCGGAGGTGCAGGCGTCGGTAATTGTTACATTTGGTGCAATAATGGCATCATTTTCCTTTGAAGGCGAAATAAATCTGCTGGGCCTCCTGATTGTATTTCTTGTTCTCAATCCCGCATGGGTTGTATTTTCCATATATCAGAGAAAGCTGAAGATAATGAAGATAAATGGCTGTTACAATGATGCAATAAACATAAGATTCTGGAATTTGGTTTTCACAACATTCTTTACAGCCATACTCGTTTATTTCATCGATAAAGAAAATTTCTTTGGTGCAATTGATATTCTAAAATACTGGCATCTCTTCTTTATTTCAATGGGCATAACATTCTTTTCATATGTACTTTACATCCGTGCCCTCGGCCTGGGAAAAGCAAGCGTTACGCAGGCAGTAAAGGCTTTCACCATAATATTTGCGATTCCTTTTACCATATTAGCATCAAATTTTGTTCCAATAACCTTTTACGAATCTATTCCGCAACTCATACTAAAAATAATGGGAATAATACTTGTTGTAATGGGTGTAATATCCTTCGCCCTTACTGAAGTGAGGGCTTATATATTCATAAAAGCAAAGACGGGATACCCAATAAATGAATTGCTGAATAATGTATGGGGTGTGAAGGGCATAACAAGCGTTGCAGTTGTTGCTGGAAGATACGATTTAATTGCTAAAGCAAGGATGAGAACACTTGGTAAAGGGTATGAGAGGATAATAAGGACTCTGGAGAAGGTTAAGGGTATAGAATGGTTTGAGTGGGAAACAATACTCAAGGAATGGGAAGAGGTTTAGATTCTCTCAACAAAAATTTTTTCAGCCATGCCCCTGCCGATTGTCGTCTCCCTTCCATCAATTGATATAACTACTGGACCACGAAGAGGATGTTTTGCAACAATTTCAACGATTTTCCCCTCTCTTATTCCCCTTGCCCTCAAATTTCGAACAAATCCAAAGCCACCCCGAATTGATATAATCATAGCTTTTCTGCCTTCTTCAAGATCTGCCAGAGAAATCATCATGAGAAAAGGAGAATGGGGATAAAAACTTTTAGAACGTCGATGCCCAATAGAAATAAAATAATACTGGAAAAACAATATACCTCATGCTCATAGCAGTTAGAGGAGAAAAAAATTCTGGAAAAACCGCATTTATTGAAAGGCTCATTGAGAGGCTTCGTGGCTATAGAATCATCGTAATTAAAAGCAGCGAACATGCTACCGTAGATATCCATGGAAAAGATACATCCCGCTATAGAGAGGCGGGGGCGGAGGCGGCGATGATAGTGGCTGAAAAAGAAACAGCCATTTTCCTTAGCAGCATGCAACTCAGTAAGGCGATAAAACTTGCAAGAAAATTTATGCCAGATTTAATAGTTGTTGAAGGGTATAAAAAAGTTGAATCGCTTGGCTGCAGAGTAATTGATGTGGAAGATGTGGAACATGAGAAAGTTATAGAGGAAATAGTGAAGGAGATAGAAAAAAGCAGGAAAAGAATATCCATTTTCATTGATGGAAAGGAGCTGCCTCTTAACAGATTTGTGGAGGAAATGATTTACAGAACTACGCTTGCCATGCTTTCATGTTTAAGAGGAGGAGAAGGAAAGGAAGTGGAAATTATAATCAGAAATCATTTCTGGCAGGAAGGGCAGTAAAAAGTTTTCCTTCCGTTTGGCTCCTGCCTGTAGAAAATGATATTGCCCCCGCATCTTTTGCATATTTTTTGGTTATATATTAGGAGGATAGGCTTTATTCCCTTGCCCTTCAATTTCAATTCCAGAAATTTTTTGCATAAATATCGTGTATTTTCCATGAGTCTTTCTATTTCTTCATCGGATAATTCTTTAACCTTCCTTTCAGGATTTATCATGGCTCTAAATAAAATTTCATTTCGCAGTATGTTTCCTATGCCATTGAATATATGCTGATCGAGCAGCAAATCACCAATTTTTCTTTCTCTTTCCCCAAGAATCATTTTTCTGAGCCTGTTTTTATCCCAGTTTGTTAGGGGATCGATGCCATATGAGGAATATAAAATATTTTCAATTTCCTCGGCTTTTCCAATTTCAATTATGGGTGCATTATATACAATGAGATTGTCCTTGGCAAAGAATAAAGTTAGTCTTACGCGGCTAAATGGTTTGGAGTATTCTTTCTCAAACCTTATACTTCCATACATCATGAGGTGCATTCTTATAAGATAGTCGTTAAAATATAAGAGGATATTTTTACCAAAGCTTGTTGCCTTTTTAAGCTTCTTATTTATTAAGCAACGAGCATCAACATGCAGCTTTTTACTCCTAACAAAAATATCTTGCAGCACATCTCCCTTAAATTTTCTTTCTATTCGGATAGCATGAAGGCGAGCTGTTGGTCCTTCAGTCATACTGCACGAAATAACAGCCAAAAAAATATAACTTTGGTCATATTCCTTCCTATGCAGTGCAGTAAATGTGGCAACGAGGCAGTAACATTCATAAGGTATAATGGCACCTATCTATGCAGGCAGCATTTCATTGAATTTGTTGAAAAAAGAGTAAGAAAAGAGATAAGGAAGCAGAGTTTGCCGAAGGGTGTTATAGCTGTCGCTTTGTCTGGCGGGAAAGATAGCATCGTTGCCTGCTACATGCTGTGGAAGATAGCAAAAAAGGATAGGAGCAGGGAAATTCATGCAATAACTGTTGATGAAGGAATAGCAGGCTACAGAGATGCAACAATAAAAATAGCCAAGAAATTCTGCGAGGAGCATGAAATACCGCATCATATTATTTCATTTAAGGAAGAATTTGGTTTCACACTTGATGAGGTGAGCGTGAAAAGAGGTGAGCTTGCAGAATGTACATATTGTGGAGTGTGGAGGAGGCACTGTCTTAATAAAGTTGCTAAAGAAATAAATGCAAAGGCTATTGCCATGGGACACAATCTGGATGATGTTGCTCAGACAATTCTCATGAATTTTGTTAGGGGAGATATGGAAAGGATGGCAAGAATGGCTCCTCACAAAAAAATTCAGCCCGGCTTAATTCCAAGGATATTGCCATTGAGAACAATTCCAGAGAAGGAAACAACGCTGTATGCCTATCTAAAAGGATTTGAGGTGAGCGAAGATGAATGTCCCTATGCCATAAGAGCAATGCGTGGTATATATCGCGACTTCATAATGCAACTTGAGGAAAAGCATCCGGGCAGCAGGCACAGCATATTAAAAAGCTTCCTCGAAATAGAAGATTGTTTGCATGAAAAATATGAGGCGGCAAAACTCAACCCGTGTATCAAATGTGGACAGCCTTCTTCAGAGCCAGTATGTATGGCATGTCAGCTTAGAGAAAAAATAAAAAGAGGGCATGAATAATAATCATGGAACTCTATGGTTTATGCAGCATTTGCGGGAAAGCAGGGAAAATGTTTTCCTGCAGGCTCTGCGGTAAAAATGTTTGCTCCGAGCATTATGATTTTGCATCTGGTATGTGCATCACATGCAGTCGGAAAATAATATGATTTATATCACCACGGGAATCTCTTCCCCACATTTGCTGCATTTTCTGCCATCGAGACCAACTATCTTTGCGGAAAATCCATATCTTTCTATGAGCAATTTACCGCAATTATGGCAATATGTATTTTCATAATCGCCATGAGCAACATTGCCAAGATAAACATAATACAATCCTTCCTTTTTCGCAATGGCATATGCTTCCATTAATTTTTTGAAAGGTGTGGGTGGCAAACTAAGCATTTTGTATTGTGGATAGAAGGCTGTAAAATGGATGGGTTGCATTTCTCCAAGCTCTTCAATAACCCACCTGCAGAAATTTTTAATTTCCTCAGCATCATCATTTTTTGTGGGTATCACAAGATATGTTAGTTCAATATGAACCCCCCTTTTTTTATACATTTTGCATGCTTCAAGCACTGGCTCAACGCTTCCCTTGCATATATGCTTGTAAAATTCATTACTCATTGATTTTACATCAATGTTGGCAGCATCGAGGTAGCGGGATATTTCATTGAGGGGTTCTTCATTTATATATCCGTTGGTTACAAATACAGTATATAAGCCTTTTTTCTTTGCCTCCCTTGCAACATCATAGGCATATTCAAACCATATTGTTGGCTCATTATATGTGAAGGCTATGCCTTCGCAGCATTTTTTTGCCCTCTCCACCGCCTCCTCCGGCAATATTTCTGCCAGCGGATAGTTTTCGGGCTTTACCTGGCTTATTGTGTAATTCTGGCAGTGAAGGCATTTAAAATTGCATCCTACCGTGCCAAGAGAAAAGACCACGCTGCCCGGATAAAAATGGAAGAGCGGCTTTTTCTCTATGGGGTCAGGATATGCTGAAGAGCACGAGGCATATATAAGTGTATATAGCTTTCCTCCTTTATTTTCTCTCACCCCGCACAAGCCACGTTGCCCCTCAGCCAGCAGGCAGCGATGGGGACAAAGCAAACACCTTATTTTTCTATCCTCCCCCTTCCAGAATTTTGCCTCTTTTTCCACAGATTTAAAGGCGGGAAACTATAAATTTATTTTCATATGCCACTATTGCTTCCATCTCCACTGTCCATGCTGGGAGAGGGGCATCGTATATTTTCACAATTTCATCAACCATTTCATCGACGGGAGATAAAAAATCACCATGAGGAAAGCCGCCTATTATGCATACTATTTCCTCTTCCATCATTTCATCCAGTTTCACCTTTTTCCCTTTCTCGCTAAAAAGAATTTTTTTGCCATCAAGCTTTTTCAGCAACTTCTCAAGCTTTTCATTTTTCATTTCCATTAATGGCTCATTATCTGGCGGAACTCTTCGATGCTGAAACAACTGCTCCATTAATCCTTTAAATCTATTGTAATTCTTTATTATCCTTGTTTCAGGCTTAATATATATGACTTCATCATTCCTCGTATGAACATAGGTGCGAAGCATTCCCTCCTTGTTGAGTATTGAATCATGGGCTATTAAAAGAAAAACATGCACTATATCCGGCCTCCCCCTCCTCTGCCAGTTTTCCAAGCCACGCATGGCTGTGTGGTGGAGGGAGGCGTCGAGGAGCATGCTTTTGCTCTTCCTCACAGCTGGATGCTTCCTTATTTTTGCTGGAATTAGTTCAAGCTCAGCATCTGCAAGCACAAGATGCATCATGTTATTATCTCTTCCAGCGCATCTTCCTGTATGGCAAGTTTTATCTCCTGTGCAATTCTCTGGCCAGTAGATAAGCCGGGCTGTATTAAATCTGCATAGGGGCTGCCTGAAATGTACAAATTTGTTCCCGCAACTATTCTTGCAGAAATTTCGAAAACTTTTATTTCAAGTTCATCTGTCACAACTGTCTCAAGACAAAAAGGCCCGATTATTCCTCCGAAAAGCTCGAAAGATTTCTCAACAACTTTTTTACCCATTTCAAATACTTTTGGCAGCAAAGATTCCCTCATTACGATGGGAATGTTTCCCGTAACAACGAAGGATGGCTGTATGCCCATTTCCTCCAGTTCGGATATTGAGCCGAGGCGATGAGCTTCATCAATATTTGCCTCATCTCTCCTATCTATAGAAAGGAGCTCCAAGCTACCTTTAGCTACTCTGTATCCATCTTTTTTGATAGGGGAGTAAAAATAATGGATGTAATAGCGTGTGCCTATCAGAAATTCCTGAATTATGTAGGGCTTTGTAGCGTCTATTTTACGTTTAAAATCCTGATAACTTTTTGCGATGAAAAACCCTTTTCCTCCTTTAGCTCCATAATATTTAACTATGACTGGTTTGTTTATATCTCTCGCATCTTCAATAATCTCTGGCATTTTTAAACCAGCTCCCTCAAGCCATTGCCTCTCCTTCTCCCTATCAGATTCCCATTCAAGCACGGCTTTATTACCGAAAGTCGGTATCTTCAGTTTCAAAAAGTTGTCTGCACCCATGTATTCAACGAAGGAGCCATGAGGCACAATTATGGCATTCTTTTCATATAGCTTTTCGGCATACTCATTTATTCTTTTATAGCTATCAACAATTATAAATTCATCTGGCTTGGCGAGAGGAAAGGCGTCATAAAAGGCAGGCCTCTCTTTGATTGCTATGCCTATGCTCCTGAATCCTTCCTTTCTTGCTCCATTAAAAATCTGAAGGCTTGAATGCGAGCAGGCTGTTACTATTGAAATGTTATTTTTATCATACCTGCTGATTATTTCTTCTATTCCCATTACCCATTATATTCTAGCAATTTTTAAAAATTTTCTTTTACAGCTTGTTTCTGCAGGTAAAACTCATAAATGGGGTTATTATATAGTATCATGAGGTTGTATGATATTATGAGTAGAATTGAAAGAGAACTTGATGAGTTGAGGAGAGCAATGGGAATGGCTGTCATAAGAAGGAAGCCAGCATGCGACATAATTGATGAAGGAGATAAAATTACTGTACTTATTGATTTGCCCGGCTTCAAAAAGAATGATATTGATGTGGAAATAGGGGAAAATTATGTTAAGGTGAGAGCTGAAAGGAAGGAAAGGGAAAGTAAAAATTACATGCTTCAGGAGAGAATAAGGAATTTCTACAGATTCATTGAATTGCCTGTAGCTGTAAAGGAAGGAGAGGCAAAGGCGAAATTCAGGAATGGAGTGCTGGAAATTACACTGCCAAAAAGGGAAGGAAGAAAAGGAAAGAAAATAAAAATAGAATGATCGTCGCCATTTCTCCAGGCAAAGTTATACTTCTTGGTGAGCATGGAGTAGTGTATGGCAAGCCATGCCTTACCGTAGCCATTTCTTTAAAGGCAGCGGTAAATGTTGAAAGCAGTAGGGAATACATGGTAAATGACATGCCTCTCGATGAAAAAAAGCATTCATACATAAAGAAGGCGATAGATGTGGTGGGGCTGGATAAGCCAGTCTCATTTTCCACTTTTTCCCAGATTCCTTCGGCGAGCGGCTTGGGCTCCTCCGCCGCCATCACAACTGCATGCGTGGCGGCGTTGCTGGCGATGAAGGGTGGGTATAGCCAAGAAGAGGTGGCGAGGAAAAGTTTTGAAGTGGAGTATGAAGTGCAGAATGGGGCAAGTCCTAATGACACTTCAGCCTGCACACATGGAAAAGCCATTCTTACGTGGGAGAAGGAAATGGATGGGTATCTTTGGAAGATTGAAAAGGAAGGCAGGAAATGGTTTGTGTATCCTGTTGAGGCGAGGGAGGTGAAACTTGTTATAGGGCATACGGGCATAAAATCGAAGACGCCTCTACTCATAAAGAAGGTGAGGAAATTTGTTGAGCATTCATCTTTTGGAAAGGAACTTATTGAAGAGATGGAGACATTGGTGCTCGAAGGCAGGAAATCGCTCGAGAGAAATGATATGGTGCGGCTTGGAGAAATAATGAACAAAAACCAGAAAATTCTTCATACACTGGGGGCAAGCTCTAAGGAAATAGAAAAACTCTGCAATGCAGCTATAAAAGCTGGGGCATATGGAGCAAAACTCACAGGCGCGGGAGGCGGAGGAAGCATCGTTGCCATAGCAGATGATGCTGAAAGGGTGGCGGAGGCAATAGAAAGCAGGAGAGGAAAGGCATATATTGTTACTATGGCGAAAGAAGGCATAAAAATCTGGAAATAGAATTTTATATATCTTTGCCATTCCAGAAACATGAAAAAAGATTTAATTTCAATGCTGGATGTGAAGGAAGATCTGGAAAAGATTATAGATTACGCCATAGAAATGAAGAAAGGCAACTACGAAAAATTCATGGAAGGGAAAACAATGGCAATGATTTTTGAAAAATCGAGTACGAGAACGAGAGTATCTTTTGAGGTTGCAATGGAGAAGCTTGGCGGGCATGCAATATTTCTCAGCAAAAATGATATACAGCTTGGTAGAGGAGAAACGATAGAAGATACTGCGAAAGTACTCAGCAGATATGTTGATGTGATAATGTATCGTGCTTTCAGCCACGAAAATATGAAGGAACTGGCGAAACATGCAAGTGTGCCAGTGATAAATGGTTTGGATGATGAAGAGCATCCTTGCCAGGTTATAGCTGATTTAATGACCATAAAGGAAAAGAAGGGAAGGCTTGTTGGTCTCACGCTTGTTTATTTTGGAGATGGAGATAACAACATGGCTCACTCCCTGCTCCTTGGATGTGCAATTGCTGGAATGAAGATGCGCATTGTTACTCCCAAAAAATTCTGGCCCAAGGAATATTATGTGGAAAAAGCGAGGGAGCTTGGAGGAGAGGTTGAGATAGAAGAAATAAGCGAGAATGCCGCAAGGAATGCAGATGTGATTGTAACAGATACATGGGTTTCAATGGGTGATGAGGCTGAAAAGGAGGAGAGGTTGAAGATTTTTAAGGGATATACAGTTGATGAGAAAATAATGACTCAGGCAAAACCAGATGCGATTTTTATGCACTGCCTGCCTGCATACTATGGCTATGAGGTAACGAAAGAAGTAGCCCATGGAAGCCAATCAGTAATATTTGATGAAGCAGAAAACAGGCTATGGGCTCAGATGGCTGTGCTGAAATGGCTGTTTGAGTGAAAAAGAGGCTATATCAAACTTAAATCCTCTACCTCAACGTTTTCCACGCCCTCAACGCCCTTTATTTTTTCAATGAGTTCATCTGGACTCTGATCAGGTATTATTATTTGTAAAACAAGCGCCTTCAGCCCAAATGCAATGGGCTTTATTTCAGCATTTACGAGCTGAGCATATTCTGGCAGCACACCTGTTACCTTTCCTTTAAATTCTTCCATATCAATTCCCGCATCGTTTGGCATTACCCTTAATTTCATTCCAACATTTCCCATTTTATCACGGTCCCTCAAATCCACATTCCGGACATTTATATTCTGCGGCCTGACTCCTGCAAATATTGCATCTCTTTATGATATAGCCGCATTCTGGACAGGGAAACTGGACGCAACCTTCTTCTGCCAGCCCCCGGCCGCAGGTGATGCATCGTCCTTCGATCATTGCTAAGGTATGAGGAAGGCATATTTTAAATTTTTGTGGATATTCAGGCTACTAAGTAAAATAGAGAAAGGGGCTTGAACAGAAATAATATCATCATATTTTCCTGCTTGCTACCTCTGTTTCATTCATTTCATGCTTCCATTATGCTAAATACTTGAAATGTTCTATACATGCATCATTGATGCATCATCCATCAATTGCAGTGGAAATAAAGGGGGGTTATATCCTACACCTCAATATTTATATACGTTACATCAATATTTTTGTGGAGGAAATTCTCAGGGCGCTGACAGAATACGCCATCTTCAAACTCGACAGCAAGGGCATCATTGAAGAAGCATATAATTTTGAAGAGGAGGTTGAGGGAGAAACGTTGCTAAACATTGTCAGCGAGGAGGATAGAAAAAAGGCAGCAAAACTTTTCATCGATGCCCTTCAAACTGGAAAGGCAGAGGGAATGATAAGGTTGAGGAAAAACGATTCATATCAGATTTTTGATTTTAGATTTCTTAAAACAGGAGATAACATTTATGGTATAGCGAGGGAAATAAGGAAGGAAAAGCCCTCTTTTACAACAGATTTTCTCGGCAACGTTATATATGCAGGAGAGGAGTGGAAGGCTCTGGATGGAAAAAATTTATTTGATGTTGTTGAGGACAGAGATAGCTTTATGAATGCAATAAAGACAGCCATTGAGGCAGGAGAATATGAGGGCAGCGTATCTATAAATGAGAGGAAAGCAAAAATAAGGATAAAAGCTACGCAGTGGCTGGAGTTTTTCATTGAAGAAGACATATACAGACTTCTTGAGGAAATATTAGCTGCGAGAAGTGCTAGAGAAATCTTTGAGAGAATAAAAAAAGTTATGGATTACATGGAAGTAGAATATTATCTGAGGCTTTTTGATATGGAGGCGGGAGGAAGAGGGGAGGCGTTTCATTCGTTCAATATTTTGAAAAGAAGCGAGGTTGTAGGAGAGATTGAGGTATTTGAAGAAATCAATGAGTTACAGCGCCAAACACTGCAATTCCTTTCGATGGTTGCATCTAAAGCTATCGAGGGACTGGAAAATATAAATGCAATTTTGCAGGACTTTGCAATTTACAAAATAGATGATGATGGGCGGATAGTTTATGTGAATGAGAAATTTGAGGAGGTAACGGGTTATAGGGCGGAGGAGATAATCAATGAAGACATTGCAAATTTTGCGGAAAAAAGAGAAGAATTCATGAAAGAGCTTGAGAAAGGATATGTTGAGAATTTTATTGCAAAATGGAAAGGAAAGGGGAGAGAAATAATTGCGAAGGAATGTGCAAGGAAGGTGAATGGGGAGACGGTGGTTATACTTGAAGATGTAACATATGAAAAGGAAAAGGAAAGAGAGGCAGAATTTTATAATTCAGTACTCCGCCACGATATATTCAATAAAAATGAAATTGCCCTCGGCTATCTTGGCTTGCTGGAAAAAACCAATCTCACCAAAAAGCAGAAGGCATACATACAGAAGATAAAGGAAGTTATTGGAGATGCAAACAAACTCATTGAAAATGTGAGAAGGGCGGAGGAAATAAGGAAGGCAAAAGGAGAGTTGAAAAATGTAAATGTTGGAGGCGTTGTTGAAAAAATATGCAAGACCTATGAGGAAGAGGCAAAGAAATATGGAATCGAAATTGAATGCAGCATCGATGATGTGGAAATAATCGCCGACGAGTTTCTGGGCGAGGTTTTCTCAAATCTCATAAAAAATTCGATTCAACATGCAGAATGCAGCATTATAAAAATATATGGTGAAAAGGAAGGCGAGTTCTACAAAATTTACTATGAGGATAATGGAAAGGGCATCGATGAAAAATACCGTGATAAAATCTTCGAGGAGGGCTGGCGGCTTGGTGGCAGCGGGAGCGGCTTGGGGCTTTATATTGTGAAGAAGCTTATGGTGAGGTATGGTGGGAAGGTGGAGGTTGAAATAGGCGTTGGAAAGGGAATGAAATTCGTATTGTATTTTAAAATGCCTCGCAAAAAGGGGAGGGCGGATTTCCTTAGAATTAGAATTTAATCCTTTTCCTCTATTGGCTGGAGTGTATTGAAGAGTTCTTCTACGTCTACAACAACGAATTTTGGATATGTGGCTGGAGAAATTTTGCATGTGAATTGGGTGGCGTATGCAACTTTTTCTCTGCTTATTACTCCAGAAATTTTAAACATCGCCTCCCTTCCCTCAAAATTTATTTCGCCATCAGTTACTTCAACAATGACTCCCTCCGCCTCTATTTTTCCAGTTGGCATCATAACAATTTCCAAATCAAAAATGCATTCTCCAAGGCGTTTGCCATTTTCTATTACATCTCCTATACCTGTGTGAAGTCCAAGGAGTTCGCTTCTGTCCATGGTGATAAATTCATTCCTGTATAAAAATTCTATTCCTCAGATACCAGCGAACTGGATATGGTATCAAAATAAGCCACATGATTATTCCGCCAATGATGGCAACGATGCCATTAAAATTTGTGAATGCATAGCCGAAATATATCAGGGAAATGACAGGCAGCACTATGACAACATAAAATATGAAGATCACGTCTTTCATCCAGTTTTTCATGAAACGTAATGAGGAAGGAGAATAAAAAGAAATCGATTGTTTGCTATGGTAATGTTTTAATATTGTAAAAATATTAGACTAATAATGATACAATTTGTTGATAGGGAAAGGGAACTTGAATACCTAAATGGAATATGGGAGGAAAATGCCTTCCGACTTGTTATTCTATATGGAAGGAGAAGGGTTGGAAAAACTGAATTATTGAAAAAGTTTCTCGAGGGAAAGAGGGGAGCATACATCCTTTTAACCAATGAGTCTATGAGGGAAAATATAAAATATATAAAAGATGCATTAGCAGACGCTTTGCAAGAGGAATATATAAGGAGGCTGGAAGTTGAAAATCTTTATGATCTCTTCAAATTCGTGAAATTTGGAAAGAAAAGATTTGTTATCATACTCGATGAATTTCCTTTCCTTATGGAAATAAATCCTAGAATTTTAGCAACATTTCAAAAGATAGTTGATGAAATTCTATCAAAAACCAATGTTATGCTTATTTTATGTGGCTCTTCTCTCTCCATGATGGAACAGGATGTTATTGGATATAGAAGCCCTTTATATGGAAGAAGAATAAACATATGGAAAGTCCAGCCATTCGATTTCAAAACTATATACACTATAATGAAAGATATTGAGAAAGCATTGGAGATATATTT
>JAGHBD010000075.1 GCA_021161135.1 Thermoplasmata archaeon | reverse complement strand
TTATAAACCCAAATTTTAAATGTGATTAGATAATACAGAGATGAATGAAAAGAGTTGCGATGATTATTGCAATGACTCCATTTTTGATTATTCTTGCACTATCAATGGCTGCTGAAGCAAATATTATTAAAGTAGATCTGTCACATAACTATTGGAAAAGTGGGGAAAATATAACGGTAAATTTAACTATAATTCCTTCCCAACCCGTTGCTGGAGCTCAATGTAATGTGGTTTTCAATAGCAGCATTCTGGATGCCATAGAGGTAAGAAATGGAGGACTCTTTGATCTATGGGCAAATGATATGGTAGAAAATTTTACAGTTATAGATAATGAGAACGGCACAATCAAAAATATTGTGGCTTTTTCCTCTGCATCAATCAATGAAAGTGGGGTTTTTGCCACCATAATTTTTCAGGCAAAAAAAGAAGGTGTTGCATTTATTGGGCTAACAGATGTGGTTATATCTGATGAAAACGGAAGTAAATGTGAAGTAGAGATAATAAATGGCAGTGTGACAACAGATTTTACCCCTCCCATCATTCAACTCATTGACTTTCCACCGATAAACATAGATTATACCTCCGTTTATTTCAGATGGAATTCAACAGATAATTTTTCCCCTTGGCAAAACATAAGCTTTTCATATATGCTCTATGGCTATGATGTGGAATGGCATGAATGGAGTAAAGTCAGGAATGTTTCATACAATGACCTTCTAACAGGAAGTTACACCTTTATGATAAGGGCCAGAGATGATGCTGGAAATATTGCATGGCTTAATTATTCTTTTGGCATTTCCAACAATCCGCCGGCAAAGCCACAGCTCATATATCCAGAAAATGGCTCCATAAATATCTCCTTAAAACCTACTTTAAGTGTATTTGTTTATGATCCAGATGGCGATGCTTTAGATGTTGAATTTTATGATGAAAACGACAATTTGATTTATCGGGTATCCAGAGTGAGTAATGGAAGCATTGTTAATGCCTCGATTCATCAACAGCTGCTTGGGCACACAACATATTACTGGTATGTTGTGGTGAGCGATGGAGTTTATGAAAGCAGGAGCGATAAATGGCATTTTACAACAAAAAATCGTAACCCTGTGGCAAATAGCCAAAATATAGAAATAAATGAAGACACGCCTATTGCCATTATACTTACAGCAAGCGACGAGGATGGAGATACACTATACTATTCAATCGCCATACCTCCATCACATGGAACTGTTACAGGCAATCCGTCATACATCACATATACACCAGATGCCAATTATTATGGCACCGATTCCTTTATATTTAGGGTAGAGGATGGTTTTGGCGGAATAGATGAAGGCATAATCAACATTTCAATAAATCCATTGCCTGATGCGCCATCTAAGCCTTCTGTTCAGGTAACATCTTATAGTGTTTATGTTGGAGAGGCAATAACATTTTATGTACTTGCTACAGATAATGATGGAGATAAAATAAGATATGGATTCGATTGGGATGGCGATGCAAGCATTGAAGAATGGAGCGACTTTTATGAATCGGGCGAGAAAATAGAGGTGAAGCATTCATGGAATGAAGCTGGCCAATATTATGTAAGGGTAAAGGCTAAAGATGAATATGGCTATGAAAGCCAGTGGAGTGATGCATTGCTTATATCAGTTGAGGAAAAATCGCCTCCTTCAAAAAATCATCCCCCTGTAAAGCCATACAACCCTTATCCTCAAAATGGAGCAACAAATGTGGATCTGAATGTTACTCTTTCTTGGCAATGTTTTGATGAAGATGGAGATGCAATAAGTTATGATGTCTATCTTGGCACATCATCAGAAATGGAAAAGATAGCATCCCATATATCTTCACCCTCCTTCCCCGTTTCTTTAAAACCCAAAACAACATATTACTGGCGCATTGTTGCATGGGATGAAAATGGCGCCAGCAATGTTTCAGAGATATGGCAGTTTACAACCAAAAAAATAAATCATCCACCTTATGTAACCATTTTATCCCCTCTAAATGGCTCAACAAATGTTTCTATTTCTTTGGAGCTAAAGGTTATGGCATATGATGATGATGGAGATATGCTCACTGTTACATTTTATGATGCTTCGACGAATACAACCATCGGAAGCGTAAATGTGGCAGCTGGAAATGTTGCAGGCATTGAATGGAAAAATCTGGAAAATGGGAAAGAATATTCGTGGTATGTTGTGGTGAGCGATGGAGAGGCGATGGAAAAAAGCAGCATATGGCATTTCACCACTATTGAAGCAAAAAATGGAGGAAAGGTGGCAATGTGGTATTATGTTATTCCAGTAATTGCAGCAATAGCAATCACTTCTTCATACCTTTATTTGAGAAAAGGCAGGAAGAAAAAAGTCATAGCTGCTGAGGAAGCAAAAAAATGCACAATTTGTCTTGGAAAATTCAAGGAAGGGGCAAATATTGTCAAGTGTGAGTGTGGAGCTACATTTCATAAAAGTTGCGCTACCCGTGTTAAAGAATGTCCTGAATGCGGGAGGAAAATTGGATAGCATATGACATGTTACAAACTGTTTCAATAGTTTTATATTCAATTTTTCAATTTGGCATGTGGATAAATATTTTCGAGAGATAGAAAGAGAAGCGAAAAACTGCTATGAAATAGCCACAAAGGCAAGAAAAAAGGGTTTTGATCCCCGCGCAGAGGTAGAAATTTCTTTTGCAAAAGATCTTGCAGACAGAGTGGAAGAACTTGTTGGACCAAAAGGGATAGCAAGGAAAATAAGAAAATACCTGAAGGAGAAAGGGAGAGAGGAGACAGCACTCCAGATTGCACTTGAAATAGCGGATACGATGGAAGGAAATTTTGCAAGCGTTGTTGAACAGGCTGTAAGAACTGGCTTGGCTATATTGACGGAAGGAGTTCTCGTTGCTCCAATAGAAGGCATTTCGAGAGTTGAAATAGGAAAAAACGATGATGGAAGCAAATATGTCGATTTATATTTCGCCGGCCCCATACGCTCCGCCGGCGGAACAGGGGAGGCAATGAGTGTTTTAATTGCTGATATAGTGAGGAGAAAACTCGGTATTGGGCGGTATAAACCAACAGAAGACGAGATAGAAAGATACAAAGAGGAAATTCCATTGTATGACAGAGTAACTCATCTGCAATATCTTCCTTCTGCAGAAGAAATTGAACTTATAATTAGGAACTGTCCTATATGCATAAATGGAGAGGCAACTGAAGATAAAGAGGTGATGGGAAAAAGAGATTTGCCAAGGGTTAAAACAAATAAAATTAGAGGAGGAGCATGTTTGGTAATAGCAGAAGGACTATGCCTTAAAGCGCCAAAATTGCTGAAACATGTAACAAATTTGAAGCTGGAAGGCTGGGATTTTCTAAAAAAATTTGTTTATGAAGAGGAGGAAGAGGAAGAAAATAAGATTGCCCCATCTGATAAATATGTGAAGGATTTAATTGCAGGACGCCCTGTGCTTAGTCATCCTTCTCGTAAGGGTGGTTTTCGCCTCCGCTATGGGCGTGGGAGAACATGTGGGCTTGCAGCACTTGCCATAAATCCTGCGACGATGTATCTCGTGGATGAATTCATTGCCATAGGCACACAACTCAAGACAGAAAGGCCAGGAAAGGGAACAATAGCTACTCCATGTGATGCTATTGAAGGACCAATGGTTTTGCTTGATAATGGAGACTTCATTCAGATAAATAGTAGCGAAGAGGCAAAGGAGATAAGGCATAGGGTTAAGGAAATTATTGATTTAGGAGAAATCCTTGTGCCATTTGGAGAATTTGCTGAGAATAACGCTATTTTGCCACCAGCGAGCTTTTGCTTTGAATGGTGGATTCAGGAGCTGGAGGAAAAGGCAAAACTTGATGAGGTGAAACAGAAATATGACATAGAAGATTTTGAGAAGATAAATGCAGAAATTGCCTTCAAAGTTTCTGAGGAGTATGATGTGCCGCTCCATCCCTCGTATAACCTCTTCTGGCATGACATAAGTAAGGAGGAACTGGCAAAATTAAGAGATGCCATAAAGAATGGAAGATATAAAAATGGCACATTGTATTTGAAGAGAAATGCTGAAATCAAGGAAATTCTGCTGAAGCTTGGCGCCCTCCACAAGGAAAGAGAAGAGTATGTTATAGAGAAATATGCCTATCCTCTGTTGAGATGTTGCGGTTTTGTAGCAAAGGAAGGAAAAATTGAGGAAGTAAAGAAAAGTGAAAAAGAGCCAATGGAAGCTGTTCAGGAGATGGCAGGAATAAAAATAATGCCAAAAGCACTTCACCGCATTGGAGCAAGAATGGGACGCCCAGAGAAGGCTGCAGAGAGAAAAATGAAAGCCTCGCCCCATATTCTCTTTCCTGTTGGCTTGGCGGGAGGGAGGGAAAGATTGCTCACAGAGGCGGGAAAAGTGACAGCAGAGCTTGGAGAAAGGAAATGTGAAAAGTGCGGGAGAATAACCTATAAAGCCAAATGTGAGTGTGGCGGCCATACATATTTTACTGGAAAAGTGAGAAATTTTGAGATTGATATCGAGAAGGAAATAAGGAAGGCAGAGATACGTTTAAACATTTCCTTACCACCCAAAATAAAAGGCGTTATTGGCCTCACATCCCATAGCAAAACACCTGAAAGCATAGAGAAAGGATTGCTTCGTGCCAAACACGGTGTATTTGTTTTCAAAGATGGCACAGCCCGCTTTGATATGACAAACATGCCTCTCACCCATTTCAAGCCTTATGAAATTGGAACAAGCGTGGAGAAGCTTAGAGAGCTTGGCTATGAATATGATTATATGGGCAATAAGCTTGAAAGAGATGACCAAATATGCGAATTAAAACCTCAGGATGTTATACCGTCCAAAAAATGTGGAGAGTATCTTGTTAAAGTTGCAAATTTTATTGACGAAATGCTCGTCAAATTTTATGGGATGGAGCCCTATTATAATGTTGAGAAGATTGAAGATTTAATTGGACATCTTGTAGTTGGATTATCCCCTCATACATCTGCGGGGGTAGTTGGCAGAATAATAGGTTTTATAGATGCCAATGTATGCTGTGCCCATCCCTTTTTCCATGCTGCTAAAAGGAGAAATTGCGATGGTGATGAAGATGCTCTTATGCTTTTGCTGGACGTCCTCATCAATTTTTCGAGAGAATATATTCCGGAAAAGAGGGGAGGGAAAATGGATTTGCCTCTCGTAATAGCAACTCGCGTTTCTCCTTCAGAAATAGATAAAGAGGCGTTGAACATCGATTTACTACCTCGCTATCCTCTAGAATTTTACAGAAAAACTCTTCAATGTCCTCATCCAAAGGAGCTTGAAAAGATGATGGATCTCGTGGCCCATCGCCTTGGCACAGAAAAGGAATATAGCAACTTTGGCTTCACCCATGACACAACTCATATAGCCGATGGCCCAAAAACTTCTGCATATAAAATGCTCAATAAAATGGAGGAGAAGGTGGAGGCTCAGCTTGCTCTGGCGGTTAAAATAAGGGCGGTAGATGAAAGAGATGTTGCGAGCAAGGTTATACAAACACATTTCCTGCCAGATTTAATGGGTAATTTGAGGGCATTTACACGCCAGCAATTTAGGTGTATAAAATGCAATACAAAATATAGGAGAGTCCCGCTGAAAGGAAAATGTCCAAAATGTGGCGATAAGATTGTGCTCACAGTTCATGAAAGATCTGTAAAGAAATATCTGGAGCCAGCAAAACAGCTTGCAGAAAAATTTAATGTTGCAAACTATACGAGACAGCGTCTAACCCTCTTTGAAAAATTTGTTACCTCTCTTTTCACAAATGATAAAGTAAAGCATTCCACGCTTGATGATTTCTTTAAGTGAGTTTGGTAAAATTTTTTTAATTGCTCCATATAATCTTGTGCTTTATATAATCATAGTAACACCTGTGTGCAATCTCAGATGCAGATATTGTGGTGGGAGCCTTCATGGAATGCCAGAAAAAATTTCATATGATATGAATGACCTTGCAAATTTTATTGAGAAGGATAAGGAGGCGGTGGTTGCCTTTTATGGTGGCGAGCCCTTGCTTAAAGCAGAAAAAGTAAAGGAATTGATTGATATTCTTCCAGCAAAAAAATTTGTTTTGCAGACAAACGGCTTTTTTATTGAAAAACTTGGCGAATACATTCATAAATTTGACAGCATACTCCTTTCCATAGATGGAAGAAAGGAAATTACAGATTTCTATCGCTGCCCAGGCTGCTATGAGAAAGTCATGAAAGCTCTGAAATATTTGGTGGATAACGATTTTGATGGGGAGATAATTGCAAGGATGGCTGTATCATATAAAACAGATATATATGAAGATGTTATGCATCTCCTGAAATACTTTCCTCTCGTTCACTGGCAGCTCGATGCTGTATGGAGCAATTTATGGGGGCTAAAAGAATTCAAGAAATGGGCTGAGAAGAATTATAAGCCGGGTATCAAAAAACTCATTGATATCTGGATAGAAAACATGGGCAAAGGAAAAATTTTGGGCATTGTGCCATTTCTTGGAATTGCATCCCGCATCCTGCATGGCGGCGTCACCCCGCCATGTGGAGCGGGAAAAGATGCTATAGCCATAACAACAGACGGAAAAATACTTGCATGCCCTATAGCCCCCGATTTTCAATGGAATGTGCTTGGTGATTTTCGAGGCTATGAAAAGATAGAAATAGGAGAGCCATGTAAGAGTTGCGATGTATATGGTGTGTGTGGAGGGAGATGTTTATTCGCCTATAAAGAAAAACTCTGGGGAGAAGAGGGCTTTAGGGAGATTTGCGAGATAACAAAATTCACCATAAGTGAGATAAAAAAGCATATGAATTTGCTGAATAAATATAAAATGGAACTACGATATCCACCATACAATAACACGACGGAAATCATTCCATGAAATTTATGGTTCCGTCTCCTACGCCTCTGCAAGAGAAGGAATATTTATGGGATTGGAACAGGGATCGCAAAAGAAGCATAAGGTTTTTCTATAACTTCTCATATTACGGTTGTGCCAGAGGAAAACTTCGTAAGTAAGCTAAAGGAGGAGATAGATGTTGTGGAGAGACACCTTAAAATCTTGGATATAATACTTAAAGAAGGACCAATAGGAATAATAAAACTATCTGAAAAAACGCATCTCCCTCCTCATAAGGTGAGATACTCGCTGCGCGTTCTGGAAAGCAATGGTCTTATAAGGCCCTCTGCAAATGGGGCAACGGTAACAGAGAAGACAGAAGAATTTATAAATGACTTTGAGAATATTATACAAAAGATTTCAGCAAAGATAAAATCTCTTGAAAAAATGTTCGCGCCGCGGTAGCTCAGTTTGGGAGAGCGTGCGGCTGAAGACCGCAAGGTCGAGGGTTCGAACCCCTCCCGCGGCATTTTTATGGCGAGTGAAAATATTTTGAGAAAACTTTCCTTTGCGGATTCCTTCACAATCCTGAATGGATTATTCGGTTTATTCTCAATATTTTGCATTCTCCAGCATGAAAGTTGTCTCGCATTCATCTTCATACTCCTTGCCGTGCTTGCTGATGGAATGGATGGTATAATGGCGAGGAGATATGGTGGCTATCTGGGTAGATACATGGATGAATTTGCTGATATAGTTTCATTTCTCATCGCTCCCTCCATCTTCGCCTATATATTATATGGAATAAAATACAATCCTCTGTTCCTCCTATCCTCTTCTTTATTCCTTATTCTTGGAATGCTTCATCTCATCAATTACCACATAAGCAAGAAGGATTATTTCATAGGTATTACAACACCTGCAGCTGCCATAATAATAGCGAGCCTTTCCATTCTTTCTTTTCCATTATGGGTGATTTACGTATCACTTATACTTCTTGCATTTCTGATGGTTTATCCTCTGCCATATCCGAGGGTGGAAAAACAGTTTGCAGCAATAGCATGCATAATAATTTTTCTTGCAATGAGCGGTATGAAAGAGTTTATTATTCTTCTGCTTGTTTCTACCCTCATCTATGCCATTTTTGGTCCAATTTATGTCAGGAGTAGTAGGAAGAATTTTTGAAAAAGGTTAAATCAATGTTGCTCCAGTCATCAAAATCGTTTCTTCCATGACTTCCATCTGAGTAATCCACAAGTTGGAAGGCATAGCGATAGTTCATGCAACTCTTGTAGTTGCGATATATCCAGTAGCCACGCTTCCATGGAACATTGCAGCTTTCATTATCTATGCCCCCAAAATCATCATCAAATAATCCAAGCATATGCCCAAATTCATGCATAAACAGGCTCGCATACGCAACTTTCCTTGCTTCGCCACTCCTCCAATCATTTATATACTGGCATGCAAGGAGAATGGCATCGCAATTATCCCACCCAACAAAAACATGTCCTCCTCTTTTTGAAGAACCGTATGCAACGAGTAGGACATATCTCATTATCCCGTGCTTCCAGCTACTCACATTTTCCTCCAAAAAATATTTCCAGTAAAAATCTCTCGCCTCCCTGTAATAAACCCTTTCCTTGTATGGAATCTCATCGTCAACGAAAATTCGGAGCATTATATTGTGGCGGGAAAAGGCATCATATAACATCTGGATACTTTCATCAAATATTCGATAGCCTTGCATGTAATCAACTTCAATGAAAATGTCCTTCCGGAATGGATCGGCAAGCCATTTAGCCATTCTGTATTCTTCAATATTATTTAAGCCATCTTCGTCAATATCGAGCATGGAATGATTTTCATAGATAAATGGGTTGTAGCCCCATTTATCTTCCCATTCTATTGGTACTCCATCATTATCGTAATCTTTTCCATCATCGTTTATTGTTGGGTCAGTGCCATACAAATTTGTCTCCTCCCAGTATGTTAAGCCGTCTCCATCGTAATCATTGTATATTACATCAAACCATATTTCTGCCCCTCTAAAAACAATATGTCCATAGCCGTTTTCATCTCCAAGCTGATCATCGCCGTACCAGCTTCCTGTGGCAAGGTCATATATTATTCTTCTCCTTTCCTTTCCCATTACAAATTCAATATCCACATTTTGTTTGCTATCATTAACATCCTGCCATATAATGTAGTTTGGAGAGGTGTCTCCACCTATAACATACTCCTTTCTCTTCCCTTCAATAAATATCTTTAGCAAGCCTCCCTCCTTTTCGATGCTCCTTGCCCTTATTATTTTCACTCCCGCTTTTATATCCACAAGAGGGTCAAAATCATCCGCTTTCGCAACTATCTTTTTCATTGGCGGAATCGAAAATCCTTTGGTTTCATGCTCTTTTTTCTTTTCCATCTCCATATTTTCATTATGTGCATATAGTGGATGGATGAGCCATGGATAATATTTGATTCTGCTAAGCACAATATGCATTTTTCCTGGAGCTATACCTCCCCACCAGTTGTGGCTTGCATCTGCTGTCGAATATCTGGCATCCATCGAATACATATAGCCACATATGTCATTATAATGGATTTCAATGCTTCTGCAATTTTCGAGGGTTACGCCGAATCTTACTCCATGAAGCATATTTCCCTTTATTTCGCCTTTGCTGCACTTCTCCATTTTTATGCCATATCTGCTCCTGAAAATTTTATTTGCAATAATGGCGTTTTCATCACTTCCTACCATTCTTATGCCGAAGGCGCCATAACTAATGTTATTGTCCTCTATGACATTATGAGAGGAGTTCAGCAGAAATATGCATCCCTCGTTATTATTATTCCTGTAGATGTCATTACCTTCTATTATATTGCTGGACGAATTCTCAACATATACTCCTATCCCGCACGTATGAATCTCGCTTTCTTTGATCAAATTATTGTTGCCATGCAATTCAATACCAAGCCCACATTTATATATGGTATTTCCTTCCATAATGCAATTCTCCGTAGCATATAATCCGCCACCACACCCATATATGGTAACATTTCTTATCACTGCACTTGATGCTACTATGCCATATTTTCCACGATAGATTTCGCAATCAGAAATTATATTTCTTCCATCCATCCATATTATCTCGCTGCTTGAATTTGTGAATCTGATGTTGATTATATTTACTCCATCTGCATTAATTTTTATCGCTGTTTTTCCGCAACCATCTATGGTGACGTTGCCTCTCCCAACAAGAGAGATGCTTTTGTTTATGATAAGATTCTCTCTGTATATTCCTTCATCAATAAATATTATATCTCCCTCTCTTGCCCTGTCTATTGCATCCTGTATACTTTCCCCTTTCTCCACCACAATCTCGTTTGAGTATGATGGTATTGAAAAAAGGAGTAGTGAAATGGCTATTGCAACCCATTTTTTCATGAATTTATTATTCCTGCCCAATATTTAAATTTCAACCTGCTTTCCTTGCTTAAAGAGGAAATCTTTTATATTAGATGCATCTACCCAACATTGATGAAAAGGGTAACGGGACTTTTTATCATGCTCCTCCTCCTTTCAATGCCAGTTGCGAGCATGGAAAGAGAGCATTTCAGCGATGCATCGGAAGCAATAAAAATAGAAGCTCTTTCGGGAGGCTGGCTTGAAGAGCAAGATGGCATAAAAATCCTGCATGTAAGCGGCTCTCATTATGATATGGGATATCAGCATGGCTTTCTTTTAAGGAACGAAACGAAAGAAAATATAAGGGCTTTCCTGAGCAATACATATTATACGTATGATGAACTTTTGAATATGTGGAATGTCACGAAAGAATACATTCCACAGCAATATATAGAGGAGATGCACGGGCTTGCAGATGGTGCTGAAATAAAATTTGAGGATATTGCCGCCTCTTATATGGCAGTGATGACATGGGGAATGAGCTGCTTTGGCTTTGCTGCTTGGAATAGTGCAACGGAAGATGGAAAACTTTACCACTTCAGGAGTTTCGATTTGCCCATGAATATACGCGACCCAGTAACTGGCAAATATGTTCATGAAAACGCTGTGCTTATAGTGAGAAAGCCCGAAGATGGCTATGCATCCATTACGGCGTCGGTGGCTGGCTCGCTGCATGGTGGCGGAGCCTTCAATGAGAAGGGTATAGCCATTGGTATGCAGACATGCTGGAGTAACGATACGACGATTCGCGGCATACCGGCTGTTTTCCGTGTGCAGATGGCGCTCGATTACGCTGCAAGCATTGATGAGGCAATAAAATATCTGATAACAAACAGAACTACAGGATGGAATTTTGTTGTTTCTGATTGCAAGATCCCTGCTGCCTATGCCATCGAAACAACTGCAAATCTTTCCTATGTAGGAAGCTTTGATAACCCCGTTGAATCCACTCCTCCCTTCTGGACAATAGAAAATGTTGTCAGGAGGACAAACTTCTTTATATCTCCAGAACTCGCCGCCACACAGCGCAGCCATTATGATCCGTCTGGAATTATGGGTTTTGTAAGGCTTCTTAGGGAGAAAGACCCATTTTTTGCCATATGGCGCAGTTATAAGGCAGTGAGTGAGGCGATAGAAGCAAATTATGGCAAGCTAAACTTAAATGGAACAATGGAACTTATGCAACGTGTATATAGAGGAGACACAGATATTCTTTTGAAGATTCTCATAAAACTTGCTGAGGGAACAAGTTTCAACAGAGCATGGAATATGTGGGTAGCCTGCCCGGAGAATGGCGATATGGTGGTGAGTTTTGCAGAAAAGGATAAAATTGCTTTCGATACTCCATATCACTACTTCAACTTTTATAAGCTTCTTGAAGAAAAGCCACCATGACTACAGCCAGCTATCAAGCTTTGCCTGTCCTTTAGCATCGACAACAATTTTCTTTTCCTCTTTCCTCTTTTCAATCATTTCATTTATTCTGTCCCTCAATTTTTTTATTTGAACCATCATTTTCTTTTCCTTCCTTCTGCTGCTCCAGTAGTATGCTTCATCCCTCGAACCTTTCATAATCAGGATATATACTTCTCCGGGCATTCCTCCTCTTGCTGTCCTTCCCCTCCTTTGAATATGACGTATGGCAGAGGGAACAGGCTCATAAAATATTACGAGGCTTGTAGCCGGAATATCTATGCCTTCTTCGCCAATACTAGTTGAGATGAGCACGTTGTAGAAACCGCTTTTGAATAATTTGATGACCCTCTTCTGCTCATCCTGACTCATGCCGTCGCCGCTCCCCTTTGCCTGCCCTATGAATTTCGCCGCCCGTATGCCAGGGAGTTTGTTCAGTTCGTTATGCAAAACATCTATGGTATCCCGATACTCGGCAAAAACGATGGCTCGAGCATTTTGGTTCGTTGCAAAATGTTGCATGAGAATTTTCTTTGTAATCTCAAGTTTTGGATTGCTTGGCTTAACACTTAAAATCGCATCTCTTATTTGCCTATATTTGCTACTTTGCCTTATTTTCTTCCCAGCCTTTGATGTATCGAGCTCAATTTTTTTGATGTAATTCTTCGCCGCTTCTATGCCTTGGCTCGTAAGCATTTCTTTGAGATGATATATTTTTATCAGTGCAGAAACAACACTTATCGCTTGATACAAGCTTCCTCCTTCATTTGCCATCCTTTTCTGTATTTTCTCCTGTAACTGTATAAGCATTTTCTTTGTAACCCTCTTTGGCGAGAGAGAAACCTTGAAATATTTGTTAAGTTCGATTAGAAAATCCATTATAAGCTCATCAATCTTTTTTGCTATGATTTTGATTTCGGGGGGCATATCGATTACTTTCCATCTCAGCTTCCTCTCCGGTATATAGGGCTTCACATCCGCATCCTCCTCGCTCCTCACCTCAATATTTTCTATTCCAAGATTTGTTATAACTTCCTTAAGGCGGGAAAAGTCGCTGCCGGGCGAGGCAGTTAAGCCAAGAATCTGCACCCCTTGTTCCAAGCATGCCTTAGCTATCGTCACATAGGCATAGTTACCAACTGCCCTGTGAGCCTCATCAAAAATAGCCAGAGAAAATTCTTTTAAGTTTATGACATCAAGGTCATTTTCTATTGTTTGAGGTGTTGCCACAATAACTTTTGCCATCTGATATATTTTTTTCCTTTTCTCCTTTTTTGTCTTCTCTCCAGTAACCAGAAAAACGCCTTCTATGGTCGTCAGTTCTTTTATCGTTGCATAATGTTGTTCGCAAAGTGGCTTTGTGGGGGCAAGGAACAAAATTTTTCCATACTTTATTTTATATGCAATCATCATAATGGCTATTATTGTTTTACCCAATCCAGTTGGCAGAACAACAAGCGAATTTTTATCTTTTATGGAGTTGAAAATATTAATCTGATAATCTCTTTTCATTATTCGATGCGGCTTTATATTATCCATTTCAACAAATTCAACAAATTCCATTTTTCAATAAATCTTCGCCGCTTATTTATTCTTTTCCTGATTACGCCAGCTTTATACTCTGCCCATTCTGGAGTATATGAACATTTTTTCCAAGTTCATATCCCATTTCTCCAGCTAATGCTGCCAAAGAGGCGGTTTTAGATAGATCGCCATGAGCTGGCAATATGTGGTGGGGTTGCAAAATTTTTATTAAATCTCTCAGATCCTCCCGAGAAGCATGGCCAGAGACATGTATGTCCTTAAAAATCCTCGCCTTCTTGCGATGAAGTTTTTGCTCGAGAATTTTTCTGTTTGCCTGAATGACGGGCGTAGGGATAACTTCGCATGAAAATATAATGAAATCGAATGGAGAAATTTTAAGGGCGAGATCTTCATTCACTATTTTTGTGAGAACAGCATTCTTCTCTCCCATACTTCCTGTGACAATAAAAACATAATCATTCTTGTTTTTGTTCATTGTGCGTAATCTTTTTTCTGCCCTTCCTGCATTTTTAATTATTTCTACCTCCTTAGAAAAATTTACAAGTTTAAGATTTTCTGCAGCAGCTATATAGTCATGAAGGGAGCGGCCAATAAAAACAGGTTTTCTTCCTAGCAGCTTGGAAATATGAAGAATGCTTTTGAGGCGTGCTATATGGGAGGAGAATGTTGTTATAAACAAGCCATGGTCACCGAGTTCCATCCCCATTATTATGTCATGCAACATCTCCTTGGCAATGTATTCAGAAAATGTTTTTCTCTCTTCGTCGGCATTTGTTGAATCTGCAATAAGGAGCAAAACATCATCTAACTTTTTCAATTTTTTTATATTTGTTTTTCTTCCAAGCGTTGGATGATTGTCGTTTTTGTAATCGAGGGCATAGACAATGCTGCCATACTTTGTTCTTATATTCAGAATGGCTGATTGAGGTACGGAGTGAGTTACATTTATGAATTCAACCTCAATATTTTTCGAAATTTTATATGAAGAATTAACGTTTATCGAAATTAAATTTTCAATACCCTTTGCATGCCTTTTTATTACCTCCGCCGTATATGGCGTTGCAACCACAGGGCATCGATACTTTTTCCCCATCCATCTTATTGCGCCAATGTGGTCGAGATGGGCATGGGTAACGATGATTGCCTTAATTTTCTTCTTTAAATTTTCTATCACTGCATCATTTGGAATAGCATCCTCGCCAAGCAGCGTTTCATAGTCCATTTCAATATTTTTTTCCTGAACTGCAACAAATCTGTCCATGTATAAGCCCATATCGAGTATTATTGCCTCGTCATCCACCTCTATGCATGTCATATTTTTGCCCACTTCGTTGTAGCCTCCTACGGCATGTATCCTGAGCATAACTTATGAAGAACTGGGGTATTTTAAATTTTTATAAAAGTTGCATTCATCCCATTTGGCAATAATTTTTTATGCCTATTAGTATTAATAATATATGAGGTGGAGAGCGCTTATTGTAAATTTTCTTCTGATATCAGCTTTTCTCCCTATAGTTGATGATGCCATATGTTGCAACAATACATCCGAGCCATCCGTCTGGATTATGCATCCAGGAGAAAGCAATATTTATATTGGATACAGGGCTATTTATCTTGATGTAAATATGTCCTTTGCCATAATTTTTGGCTCTATAACATATCGTTTTCTATACGGTATATGGGTTGTAACAAATACTGTAGTAGAAAAAGTTGAAGTGTATGTTGATGGGAAACTTATAAAAGTTTTAACAGAACCTGATGAGAAATGGGAAGATGTTTACGAATGGCAATTCCGCTGGGGCAACATAGGTTATCACAAGATAAAGGTTATTGCTTACGATGCCACAATGAAAAGAGCTGCTATTGATGAGAGAGAAGTGATGGTCTTAATTTAACCAAATTTTCTTATATCATTTTCTCATAAACATTCATGCTTGACTTGGTAACGAGAAATCTGAGAGAAGTGGTAACAATTGATGAGCTTAAGGAAATCGTTGCGAAGGAAAAAAAGAAGGCATATATTGGATTTGAGCCATCTGGCTTGGTTCATTTAGGCTGGCTTATGTGTGGCGATAAAGTTAAAGATTTGATTGATGCAGGTTTTGATACAACTATCTTGCTCGCTGACTGGCATGCATGGATAAATGATAAGCTGGGCGGAAATATGGAAGCAATAAGAACATGTGGGGAATACATCAAAGATGCATTTGCTGCTATGGGTGTTAAAGGTGTAAAATATGTTTATGCCAGTGAGATGGTAAGCGATGCCGATTACTGGCACCTCGTTTTAAAAATTGCAAAGCAAACTTCTTTGGCGAGGGCAAGGAGGGCGATGGACATAATGGGCAGAAAGGCGGAGGAGGCAGAAAAGGATATCTCAAAATTCTTTTACCCTCTCATGCAGGTTGCAGATATTTTTTATCTTGGTGTTGATGTTGCCTTGGGCGGGATGGATCAAAGACATGCTCATATGCTTGCCAGAGATGTGTGCAAAAAACTGGGTATGAAGAAGCCCGTCGCCTTACACACGCATATCATTTCAAGCTTGCAGGCAAAGGAGAGGATGGATGCCAAAATGTCGAAGAGCAAGCCAAGCAGCGCCATTTTTATTCATGATGAGGAGGAAACGATATATAAAAAGCTGCGTAAGGCTTATTGTCCAGAGGGCGTAACAGAAGGTAATCCTGTTATGGAAATAGCCCGCTATGTAATATTCATTCATTTTGATGAGATGAAAGTGGAAAGAAAAGATGCTTCTCCCCTCACTTTTAATTCATATGATGAACTGGAGGAAAGCTATTTAAAGAGAGAAATACATCCTCTTGACTTAAAAAATGCTGTGGCAGAATATGTAAATAAAATTTTGCAACCCATCAAAGAATATTTCAAAAGCCACCCAACCAACTATGAAAAGTTGCTGGAGTATATGAAAGGGAAACCTTGATATACGAAATTAATGTCTTATATCTTACCCTTATCATCTCATCGTTTCAATCATGTCATACTTAGTTCCATTTTAGTCTATATTGACGAATTATCTTTTTCAATCTACTAATTCCTTCTTTTTGTATAAATCTATCTTTTATTAATTCAATATATTCATTTTTCAATTCTCGAAACTCTTTTTTGATCCCTCTTATTTTAATGTGAAAATTATATGGATCTTCATTATATCCGAAAT
>JAGHBD010000067.1 GCA_021161135.1 Thermoplasmata archaeon | reverse complement strand
TTCCTATGTAGATGCCCTTTATATCGGCGGAGAGGCGAAGCGCTCTCAACTCATCTCCTTTTGCCTCTCGTAAAAATGGTTCGAGAATAATTTTGAAAAGAATGAAAGGCATGAAATATCTGGCAATTTTCTTATCTATTCTACCGATAGCCTTCACCATATCATCAACTATTTCTTCATATGGAACCATCGCAGCATAGAGATCGATAAGTTTTATGATGAGGTAAGAAAAAGCTTCGCAAATCTCTTCCATTCTTCCTTCCACCACTTCTCCCATCCCAGCTTCCATTGCCCCTGTATTCAGCTTTTCATCAACACCTATGTAACATCCAGCAAGCACAGGATATTCCTCGATGCATTCATCCAAAATTTCTTCGACACTTTTTATACCAACAAGCAAGGAAATTCTTCCTATAAAATAATTCGCTAATTTACCAAAAGCCCTTATAAGTGCAATATCTTCTCGCAATAGTAAGCGGTATTCTTCTCCCTCCTCCGCTTTGAGAGATGACAAAAGATTTTTCTGTGCCATTATAACTGCTATCTCTGCTACTATTATAATGAGTGGATAGAAAAGAATGCCCCATATGTTTTTGAGATAAAGAGATTCAAACATGGTGTATATAAAAAGAGCAGGCAGCAGAAAAAGAGCAAAAATGAACCACAAAATGTATTTTCTCCTATAAACTGTATAGATGTTAATGGAGATGAGCAGGATTATAAGGGAAAGAAATAGATTTGCTATTACAGGAAGCAATACATTCATTTTATCACGCCTCTCCAGTCAAGATATATTCTCACCACACCATAAACAAGGATGATCAAGCCAAGCATTATGATATAATATGAAAATACTCTTATTTCAACAATATCCTCTCCAACAAAAATCCAGGGTAACATGAAAAAGACATAGCCAATGAGAAGTGTCACTGCTCCTGAAACAAGAAGACCCCCTCTCCTTATTCTGACAAGCATCATGAGTTGCATGAAATATTTATATGACAGAATGGGAAGTATGAGAGAGATAAGCATTAGAGTAAGTAATATTGCCCTAAACATGATAAATAAAAAGAAGATTCAATAAAAAATTTGGGGAGAGAGGAGCTAGCTATATCCTCCTATCTTAAGCGTCGGATCTCCTAGCAACACCCATTCTTCGACGGTCTTACAATCTATCGGATCCTTCATCACTGGGAATGTTGCCACATAATTGGCTATTGCCATTGAATGTATTTCACCAAGGATACTCTTGCCTTCCTGACCATATATTCTGAAAAATTCAACATCGATCCATCCACCCAGTCCTTGCAGGCAATCGGGTATGCTATCATTATTGTAGTCTCCAATATAACCATAGCCTAACCCAGTGCAACCCACGCTGGCGATGGCGCCGCCATTCGGCTTGCGGACAATCCACCATCCAAAGCTCTCTGGACTCCATTCTGATTTGTAGTATGTTTCGTAAATCTTTCTTATTTTTGCCAAGTTAAATACGCTTACATTGAACTGGCTATTGTGGCAGCCACCTATCATGCATACAGGGTACATTCCCTTGTTTGAGAACTTGTAAAACTGGGTTACATCTATGCCTATCCATGTATTTTCATCATGTGGTGGATGTGTTGCCCAGCTCATTGGATTTCCATGTCCTTCAAAATCCAAGAAGCCACATCCTTCGCTGATAGCATTTATTATATCCTCCGGCCCTGTTAATGTGCCGAGAGATGTCCATAGCTTCACTCCTTCAAAGCCCTCCATATATTCAAGGGCTTTTGCATTTGCAACTTCTCCTTCGTAATAGGGATCATCTGGATATGGTGGAAAAGTATCTCCGCCAATGACAACCATTCTCTTAAACCAATCCTGATTAGCTGCATTGCTGTTCTCATATTCAATAATTTTATTTACCATAAGATTTACTTCCCATACATTCCTGCACGCAAGGCGTCCAATATAAACATCAGGATTCAAATCCAGTGTATCTTTCTGGAATCTGCTCCATTCTGCAAATACACCATCACCATTACTGTCCCAGTCTTCAAATACAATGTTGCCATCTTCATATTTATATACGTCGGCAAAATACAAATCGCTGAGATAACTTGTTTCCCAGTTTGAATTATCATCTAAATTGGCATATCGAACTGGCATAAGCCATCTTTCTTTGAAAACTCCTCCCTGTCTTCCTCCAACAAGCATTACATATTCTATGCCCCACTCTTCAATGGCATTTTTAATGAAGTATTTTATCTTCTCAGCATCATCTCTTCCCTGCGTGGCAAAATATTTTCCACCATATATTTCATCCAAGCCCACAATTATCGTTTTTATTCCATGCTGCTCTTTATGCTCTTTCAATGGCTCCAATTCATCCATCCATGAATCTGGGGCTATGATAAGCAAATCATACTCATCTTTCGTAAATAATGGCTTCTCTGGTGGCTCATATTTTATCGTGATATCTATTTTATCTGTGTAAAGAAGCTTATTCTCTGCTGGAATATATTTACATGGATATAGGAACAGTGATAATGTAACTACTCTCTCGCCATTATAAAGCCCCACTGTTATACGAGGTTCAACCCAGTTTTCTGGATAAGAAGCAGTGGTAGCATAAATTTTGCTCTCTCTCATTTCTATTCTTCCCTGTGTTGTAAGGAGTGTGTACATTGGATATGGTTTGATTTTGGCAGGCAGTTCCATTTCCATAGTTTTAATATCCCCTGTCTTTATTTCCAGTTTTGTTCCTGCTGGAAATCTCATCACATCAACCTTATATGGCATGGTAGGCATTCCTTCTTGCATTGTCGTTTTTGCCCCATCAAGAGAAACGATCACATAATTACCGTCTTCCCTCACTATTGGCTTCTCAAACTCGTATGTACGTTGGATAACATATTCCTTACTTGATGCTATTTCCATTGTTGCATTATTAACCCCTGCCATGGCTGCTCCAAACAAAAACACACCCACTACCACAGCTGCAATTATCTTCTTCATTTTATCCTCCCTCTTGAATTAGCTCATCCTTAATAAATCTATCGACAGTTTCTCCCTTTAAAAAATAGGGCTATAATTACAATATGATGAAGAGTAGCTGTTACTGCAAGAGCTTCCAGTGGATAAGCCAGAATAGCCCCAATAAAAATTATGAAAAGGCGAAAATCCCTCCTGCCGAAATACTCTATTTTATTGGTTGGCAATTCTTTACCATAGCGAATAACATACTCTTTTCTGGAATAACTCGATAGAATAAATCCAGAAATTGCCAATACACCTATAATCCATGCAACTGCATTTCCATAAATCGACGAATATGTATATGAAATTGTGCCCGCTATCGCAACATCCGCATATCTATCCAGCACTGTATCGAGCCATGCTCCAAATGGACTTGATTGAAATTTCAATCTTGCTATCTCTCCATCGCATCCATCAATTACAGATGATGCTTGTGTAATTATTCCTGCAAGAGCAAGGTAAATATAATCTGTCATGAGAAACAGAAAAGCTGCAATGATAGAGAGGAGGAAACTTATAAATGAAATGGCATTGGGGGTAATTGGTGTATTGCACAGTCTTTTTGAAATTAGAAGAGAAATTTTTCTGTTTATATATTTCGAGATAACGCCATCCTGTGGCTTTATGAGGCTTTTAAGGAGTAAATTTTCAGCAACTCTGAGATTTTCCTGTGTATCTGCATCTATCCAGTATTCTCCTTTCACCTCTATTCCCTTTATTTTCTTTTCTCTTGCCAAATTTTTGACTCCTTGGATAAGAGAGGCATCGCCTTCTTCTACCGCCTTTTTCATCGCTTCTTTGGCGTATGGATGAAAAAAGAAAATGCCTGTATCGACTGCATCAAAATTTTTCAGTTCTTTCCCTATGTCCTCTATGAATTTTCCTCTGAGTTTGACCTTTGTGGCCTCATCAATATCATGTACTCTCTCAATTTTTTTATCTATGCCAAGTACACAATGCTTCTCTTTTGCCACATCTTTAACAAAATTTTTTATTATTTCAACGTCGAATATGTGGTCGCACATCAGAACAAAAAATGGTGTGGAAAGGTGTTGTAATGCAGCCAATACGGAAGTTCCATTTCCTTTTTTCCAGTTTTTGTTTTCTATAACCTCCACATCAACTCCATGTTTTTTTCTTATTTCTTCAACATGCTTAATAACTTTTTCCTTTTCATAACCAACAACAACATAAAATTTCTCTATTCCTGCTTCTCTGCAACCCATTATGGTTCTTTCCAGCAGAGTTAAACCTAATAATTTTACAAGAGGCTTTGGCATGCCTGCTTTCATGCGCCTGCCCGCTCCTGCGGCAAGTATAACAGCAGGGAAACTTTCAGCCTTCATTTTCAAATTTGAAGAATAAGTAAGGTTATAATTTTCTTCGGGCTATTTATTTTTTCTGGTGCTTTTTAAGCCATTCTTTTCTCACTTCATCTGCAAGTTTTCCATCCTCTATGATAAATGCCCCTATATATCCGCAGTCCTTGCACCTCCATTTACTCCATGTCTGTGGTAAAACCCACTCTATGTTGGCTGAGCCGCATCTCGGACAATACTTAACCATGAAATTAATTTATACACCTTATATATCTCTATGTATTATCTCACCTTTATACTAACTGTGCTCTTAGTTTCGCTGAGCGGTGTTCTGATGCCAGGACCAGTGTTTGCCACAGCAATAGCAGAAGGAAGGAAAAACAGGCATGCTGGTCTTTTAATAGCCACAGGGCATGCAATCATCGAGGTGCCAATAATAATAACGCTTTTTTTCATTGGAGTTTTTCAGCTTGATGCATTGGTTAGAGGAGCAATAGGAATAGCTGGAGGAATAGTTCTCATATATTTTGCCCTCTCATCACTTAGAGAGAACAAAGAAGATGTAAAGAAATTGCGTGGCATAATTGCTGGCATAGCACTCAGTTCTCTCAATCCCTATTTTATAATGTGGTGGATTACAGTGGGGCTTGTGCTGGCAATTAAAGCAACATTCTTTGGCTTCCTTGGCCTCGTTTCACTCATATTCTTCCATGAAATTTGTGATTTTACATGGTATGAATTTGTTACATTGCTATCAAACAAGGGAGCAGGTTTCAGTAAAGTGGAGAAGCTGCTTTCCATCATATCCTTTGTCCTCATGATGTTCTTCGGATTATATTTCCTTTATGATGGCATAAAGGTTATAATATAGCATATGATTATTGTCTGCTGAGAAGTGATGAAAGGGTCAGAATCTGATGAAAAGATGATGATACGATATTATAAAATAAGGCAAATATTATACAGAATGTGATAAAAGAATATCTAAAATTGTCCCGCTCATTTAATGCAGGGCTTACAGCAATAGCTCCTGTACTTGGAGCATTGAGTTGTGGGGAAGAAAGATTTTTCAATCTCTTTCTCTTTTTCCTTATTGGTTTTTTTGGTCATTGCTATGGTTTTGCCCTAAATGATATAGTGGACTATAAAATAGATAGACTCTCTGATGAGTTAAAGGATAGACCACTTGTGAGCGGCAAAATAAGTTTGCGAAATGCATGGATTTTCACCATTGCCATGCTTTTCATATCAATGGCAATAGCGATTTATGTTGCAACCCTATATTCCAATTACCTCTCCATCATTCTGCTAATTGCTTCAGCTGTATCCATAACGATATATGATTTTATAAGTAAAAGATTTCCAGCAATGGACATTTTTGTGGCAACTGGTATTTTGCTTCTTATTCTTTATGGCGCCTATACTGTCGGAAAACCTGGCGAGCTTACAGCCATAGTAGCATCACTTGGCACGTTACAGGTATTATTCATGCAATTTATTGCGGGGGGACTCAAAGATGCAGAGCACGATTACAAAGGAAATGCTCGCACCCTCGCTATAAAACTTGGAGTGAGAGTGGAAAATAAAAGGTTATTTGTTCCTGCAAAATTTAAACTCTTAGCATATACTCTGCAGGCAATATATCTCATTCTGCTATTTTACCCATTTTATGCCTTTGATGAATTTAAAGGGAGATATTTTCAGATTGCTCTTCTTTCCGTTCTTGCTCTTATAATGCTTTACGTAAGCCATCGTCTTCTTTCAATGGATATATTTGTAAGAAATGTGGCAAGAAAGTATATAGGATTGCATTATTACATAAATTTCTCTCTCGTTCCTATAATGCTAACTGTAGTGAATCCATTCATAGGGCTTATAGCATTTATACCTCCTGCAGCATTTATTCTTTCCAATTTATCGCTCCATGGAAGTCTTCTCCCAAAAACAATGTGATAACATGTTGCGGATAATAAAAAATAAGGAGGATGGGATTCGTATCTTAAAAAAAATAGGTGTGCATGAAGAAGCAATAGACATAATGCTACCAAAAATATTTCATTTCAACATAAAATTCAAAAACATTGCTCCGCAGGATGCAATAATACTGAAGCAGGAAATGCTTTCTATCGGAGGAGATGCTGCTATTTCAGAAGAAACTCTTCCACCACATTCCGAAAATACAGATGTTTTGATCATGGGAAATGAAAAGCAGCTGCTTAAACTTGTGAGGAAATTACAGTCACAATATACCCGCCTTGTGCTTCTCGGCAAAAAAATTGAGGAAATATTGGGCAATGTAAGTAAAAAAGTGGAAATGAAAATAGGTAACAGGCGATTTAGTTTCGGGGAGAAAACATACATAATGGGTATCTTAAATGTAACACCTGATTCATTTTATGACGGCGGTAAATACGAAAGCATTGAAAAAGCGGTCGAGAGAGCAAAGGAAATGGAGAAAGAAGGGGCAGATATAATAGATGTAGGTGGGGAATCAACGCGCCCATTTTCATCACCTGTTAGCGAAGAGGAGGAAATGAGGAGAGTGTTGCCAGTAATTGAGGCTTTAAAGGGAGAGATAGAAATACCAATCTCCATCGATACATACAAGCCAGCAGTGGCAGAAAAAGCGATAGAAGCGGGGGCGGATATGATAAATGATATTAAAGCTTTGAGGAGTGATGGAATGGTTGAAATCGCAAAGGAATATGATGTTCCTGTATGCATAATGCATATGAAAGGAGAACCCAAAAACATGCAAGTTAATCCAAGATATGATGATGTCGTGGAAGAGATATATGAGTTTCTGGAAGAAAGAATAAAATTCTCTGTTTCCAAAGGATTTGATGAGGACAAGATAATAATTGATCCTGGCATAGGATTTGGAAAAAGAACGGGAGGGGGAATTGAAGATAATTGCGAAATCATATCTCGCCTTTTGGAGTTAAAGGCACTGGGCAAGCCACTTCTCATTGGTATTTCCAGAAAGACATTCATAGGAAATATAGCAGGCGGAAGTGTGAATGAAAGGCTTGAAGGAAGTTTAGGGGCGGAGGCGATAGCAATAGCAAATGGTGCAGACATAATAAGATGCCACGATGTTATGGCAACAAAAAAGATGGCAATGGTTGTGGATGCAATAGTGAGAAATTTATAGCCATATACGCAACGCCAACATTTTAAATCTCTCCTTATTTTCCATCATGGAAGTGGATATTGTCGAAATACTGAAAAAGGAATATCCAGATGTTAAAGGAACAGCTTTGCATTATACTAATCCTTTAGAACTCTTAATTGCCACCATTTTATCTGCTCAGACAACAGATGAGATGGTTAATAGGGTTACGGAGAGCCTTTTCAAAAAATACAGGACAGCGAAAGATTATGCAAACGCAAGTTTGGAAGAACTTCAAAACGACATAAAAAGTATTAATTTTTACAGGAATAAAGCAAAATATATCAAAGAATGCTGCAGGATAATAGTTGAGGAGTATGGAGGTGAGGTGCCTGATTCAATGGAAGAGTTAATTAAATTGCCGGGCGTGAGCAGAAAAACGGCAAATGTTGTTCTCTCCAATGCTTTTAGAAAGGATGAAGGAATTGTTGTCGATACCCATGTGATGCGTTTGAGTCAGCGACTTGGCCTCACAGAGGAAAAAAATAGAGATAAAATAGAGCAGGATTTAATGAGAAAGTTTCCGAAAGAGAAGTGGTTTGACCTCGCAAATTTACTTATAGCTCATGGGCGAAGGGTGTGCAAAGCAAGAAATCCAAAATGCGAGGAATGTGTTTTGCGAGATTTCTGCCCCTTTTATCTAAAAAACGCTAAAAAGCAGCATGCATAATTTTATTTATTGCTTCCCTTATTTTATCAGAAATGGGCATAGAGGAAGAGATAGAAAGGCTGGAGGAAGAGATAAAAAACACACCATACAATAAAGCTACAGAACACCATATCGGCAAACTAAAAGCCAAACTCGCCCGCCTCAAGGAGGAGGCAAAGAAAAGAAAAGCACCAAAAGGTCACGGCTTTTTCGTAAAAAAAGCAGGAGATGCAAGCGTCGCCATAATAGGTCCTCCTTCTGTAGGAAAATCCACACTTTTAAATAAACTTACAAATGCCAAAAGCAAGGTTGGCAGCTATGGCTTCACAACAACCCAGATTATACCGGGAATGATGGAATATGATGGCTGCCAAATACAGCTTCTTGACTTACCCGGCATAATATATGGTGCATCTGAAGGTAAGGGAAGGGGAAGGGAAATTATTGCGATGGCAAGGGTGGTTGATCTTCTCCTTGTAATGGTGGATGTTTTTACAGTTAATGAGATAGATTACATCGTCAGAGAATTAAAAAATGCTGGTATAAGGATAAATGAAAAACCACCCGATGTTATAATAAAGAAGAAAGATAGAGGAGGCATAAACATTGAATTCGCCAAAAAATGTAGCAAGTTAAGCTATGAAACGGCAAAAGCTATTATTCTTGAGTATATGAGTAATGCCGATGTGATAATAAGAGATGACATAACAGATGAACAACTTATAGATGCCATACTTGGAAATCGTGTTTATTTGCCTGCAATAGTGGCAGTTAACAAGGTGGATATGGATAGGGATGTAAAGGTGGATGTGGATATAGATACCATATATATATCTGCCGAGACAGGTGAGGGGCTTGAGGAATTAAAAAGAGAAATTTTCGAAAAGCTTGAATTGGTAAGAGTTTATCTAAAGCCAGAAGGAGGAAAAGTTGAAGAAAAGCCGATGGTACTTAGGAAGGGAGCAACGATAAAAGATGTATGCCTTAATCTTCATAGAGATTTTGTTAGAAATTTCAGATACGCCATTGTAACAGGGCCTTCAGCCTCTTTTCCAGGGCAGCGAGTGGGGCTGGGGCATGAGGTTATGGACGGAGATGTTGTAACCATTATTTCTCGTTAGTTTTGCTCCTTATTTCATCAATCATCTCATATGCATATCTTATATGTGGAATGGTTATTGAGCCACCGACAATCATTGCTACATCGAGGGCTTCATATAGTTCCCCGTTGCTGTATCCAAGTTTTATACATCTATCAAGGTGGTAAAGGATGCAGTCATTGCATCGAAGCACTACAGAAGCCACCAAGCCAAGCAATTCTTTTGTTTTTGCTGGAAGAACGCCATCTTCATAAACGCTGCTATCGAGAGCAAAGAACCTTTTGGTTATTAAACTTCCTTCCTTTAGAATTTTCTCATTCATCCTCTGCCTGTATTTTTTGAATTCTTCGTATCTCATGGAACTAATCTCTCGAGAGCTTTATATCTTTTATCTTTGGAGAGTCACCTATCTTTATATCGATGGTACCCTCATATGAGTATGTTATTGTTTCATTGCCAACCACTTCTTTATAGTCTGCAATGATGCTATATTTCGATGGATATAGCAGGATACTATATGTTCCATTCTCATTGGTTATTGCCGATGCATTTCTTGCATTTTTATCAATGGCATCGATCAGAACAAATTTTACCTTAGCTCCAGATAATGTTTCATTTTCATCCATTTTTCCATTTCCATTTCTGTCATACCATACTTTACCACTTACTTTAACTCTCGAGGGCTTCAATGAAATATTATGCCACACTGTCTTTCCTGGAGAAACATCAACATCTTCTCTGGAGGCATCATATCCACTTTTTATTGCTGTAACTTCATATACTCCCGGCAGTAAATCCTTGAGATGATATTTTCCATTTGCATCTGTTGAAATTTCTTTTTCTCCTATTCTTACCCTCGCTTTTACCGGCACATCAACACTTGAATTATACTCTCCATCTCTATCTTTATCCCAGAAAACTATTCCTCTGATTTCTCCTTTTTCTATATTAACCACGCCAATGTCGCGATGCCATTTTGTAACCCTCGTCGCCTCCTCCTCACTTATTGGCGCAAATACGCCTGTGCCATTAAAGGTAATTTCTTTCAGCAGTACATCGCCGGAATAGAAGGAAAGAGTTATATTGCCAGCCGGCGCAATGACGCTGAATTTTCCTTCATCATCTGTATATGCAACATCATGAGGTATTTTTTCTATTGTTCTCCTCAATACCTGGCCACCATACTTCAATTCAATGGTTTGTTTGAAATCATCTCTTACAACAACCTTAACATCACTCATCGGCTTACCCTCGCTTTTAACAATTCCTTCTATTTTTGCTCCCTCATAATATTTTGCAATAACAACTGCTGGCATCCCGGCACAGAGTGTCGCCCTTAAAAACATGTAAGATTCGTTGAGATTCAAAGGAGAGAGATACTCGATTACGAAATGTTTGAGATATGCTGTCGGGTTGTAATAATAATTTCCTTCTCCAAGTGGATTTGCCTGATTATCTGTCCAGAAGGGTATTAATCCACTTCTTGAGAGATTTTCAAATATATTTTTAGGCACATTTCCCAGATATACCCTGTACACCATGCTGTTGTAGAATTTATCCTTCCTCTCCACATAGGGCGTGAATTTACCATACAAATCTTGAATATCTTGCTGTGTCATGCTTTTTGTTATATTTCTGACCTCATCAGGTGTAAATTTCTGTCCCGTTTTTTCAGATACATACCATAGTTTGAAATAATCATCTTCTGTAGTTTCATACCCATAAACGCCCTTATCCGCGAGAAATGTGAAAACATTAAAAATATTTATATCATATCCCTCAACACCATAATACCTTATACTCTTTCCTGTTACATTCTGCAACTCTCTGTAAAGCATCACTATATCATCCTCATCAAGAGTGGAAAGAAGAAGGTTTGTAGCATCGTGGTAGCGGGCATGTTCTGGTCTAACTCTATATTTCTTCCCTCCATATTCCTCCCCAATTATTGTATTGTAACTCGTATTTTTATATTCTGTTGGGTTTTCAAGTATCTCTATCATATCTTGTGCTTTATCACCTAAATACTTTTCATAAACCTGCTTCACTTCTTCACTTAGCTTCCCATTATTTTTAGCCATATCTCCCTCAGCGAGACGAGTTATTAAAACGGTAATTGCCTCCATCTCGCTTTGAGATGTCTGGAAATTCGCAGCAGCAGGTATGCCTTCTTGGAAGTTATCGGCAACTGTCGGATTTTTAGCTACCGCAACGCAATAGAAACCGTAGTCCCACCATGAAAGGAAAGCGGGTTTTTCCGTATCATTAATGCCTTTATTGTGCTCCCTTAACCATTTAAAGGCATGTTGCCAGTATTTTTCTGTGGACACAGATAGACCAAAAGCCCCAAGCTTGTCTGTATCAAACTTCCCCTTCATTGTAGACGGTATGGAGGCATCAAATGCGAGCCATCCATTTGGCAGTAAAAGGAAAAGAGCAATAATAAGAGCTCCAGCAACATGTCTCGCCTTTATCGCTTTTTTCACACCATAAAAGCTTCCTCCCACACTGCGCAACGTCTTCATCATTCCTGCAAAATCTATCCTTTTTATTGCAAGCCAGATTGGATATGCTGCGAGAATAGCCATTAAAGGCACGAGATCATTAAGGAATCTTCCTGCTATTGAGAGTAGCCATACCTCCAAGCCAAACCATGCTATAACAACCATATACTCCTTGCTCAAGTTCTTCTTGTAATAGCGGTAGAGGAGAAGGAGAAAACCAAACCATCCAAGGAGATATATAGCTGGACCAAAAGACATTACCGTCCTACTTATATCAAAAGAACTCGCCTCAGCAATTGTAAGCGATACTTTCTTGCCATAAATACCTGGACCAAATATTATATCAGATATCCTCACCAGCGGCTTGAGCCAGGCGGCGGTGGAATTTCTTATGACATAAAGGAATGCCAGAACCACGCCACCAAGAGCAAAAAGAGATGGTACGGAAATGAGCCATGGTACTTTCAATTTTCCAATCCATAGATAGATAGCACTGAATATCGCCACACCAACAGATATTATTAACTGTACTGTTGGAGTAAAGCCAGATTTCACCCATAGCACTGGAAATGCTAAGAAATAGCCAACGAAAAGAGCGATCAAAACGCTCCTCACAATATGAATATTTATTTTTCCAGTTATGATATCAACAATCATTTGTGCAATAGCAAAAATGGCTATGATTGCGTAAATGTACTGCGATGCAACCCATGTCATTGTTATGGCGGCTATGCATACTCCCGCTAAGGCGGCGAGTATCATTGATTTTCTAACATTTTTTTCTCGCAAACTCATCATTAAAAAGGCAAGCGTGGATGCTGTAAGGAGGAGGATGAATGAATCGTGGTCAAAAAGAGAGAATGCCGAACCATGCCCCGAGGAGAGATGTATTGGTATAAGTGGTATGATCCACGCGGCAATTATACCTGTTTTCCTTCCAAAAAGCATCGTCGCTATATAATAAACAGGAATAACGAGCAAAGCCCCATATAGGGCTGGTAAAAACTGCATTGCATAGCCGAGTCCATCAACCTCCCCCATAAAAATGGAGAGAAAACTACCCACACCTGCAGCAAGCATATTGAAAAGTGGGGGTCTTCCTCCTGTACCGCCTATTGGATAGTTGAGCAGTGGATCAAGCCCACCATGTTCGCCCCCCATAAAGGGATATTTGCCAGTATTGATCGTTGTCTGCACTAATCGCATGTTATAATATGGGTCTGGGCCAGCGAGATAAAATTTATCTTCAAGTTCCTTTCCCTCCTTATTTATTGCCACACCACTCGTTAAATTGAAATATGTGTTAAGAAACAGTACCATCAGAATTGCCACTCCAATCAACAGGGCATCTATCTTTTTCATGTTAATCAGGATTGGATAAAGAACTGCAAATAAATATTTTGTGGTAAAGCAAAGATTGCTCATAGAAATTTATTTATATACCGCCATATCTTGGCATCAGATGAATGAGCCAAAGATTAACATAGGGAGGGGAGAAATATATCGAGGTAAAATAGAGTGCACCGAATTAGAAGATGGAACGCCTGTCATCCTGCCATATTTTGTGATGAGAGGTGTTAGGAAAAGACCTATTCTTCTTTTGAATGCTGCTCTTCATGGAGACGAGCTTAATGGCATAGAAGTAATATCCAGATTATTTGAGAAAATAAATCCATCCGAACTGCATGGCACAATTTTAGCAGTTCCTGTGGTAAATACTCTCGCTTTTAGGGCGAGGAGCCGTGTTGACCCCGTGGATGGAAAAAATTTAAATAGACTCTTTCCTGGCAAAAAAGAAGGGAGTGTTTCTGAAAGAATAGCATACCATTTCTTTCACAAATTTGTTAAAAAAGCCGATTTTGGAATAGATTTGCATACTGGAATGAAGGGGCATCTTCTTGTTCCCCATCCAAGAATAAGGGTGCTACCTGATTTCACTCCGTCTCTTGAACATGCAAGGGCACTTGGAACAGAAATCATATTCTACCATGAAGGACATCCGGGCATGCTAAATATCGCTGCTGGAAAGGAAGGAATACCTATAGTGTGTTTTGAAATAGGAGAAGCAGGAAGAATAGATGAAAAATTTATTGAAGCAGGAATGAAAGGAGTAATAAATTTCATGAAATATTTCGGAATGCTCGAAGGTGAGCCAGAAATACCTGAAAAACAAATTCTTCTGAAAGATTATATAGAAATTCCGTCACCTATTGGAGGAATATTTCATCCAAAGGTAAACGCTGGAGATGTGATAAAAAAAGGCCAGTTAATAGGTGTAATAAAGTCCCCTTTTACCGGGGAAAAGCGATTTATTAAATCTCCAAAAAATGGCGTAATATTGGGCATAAGGAGCCAGCCTCTCGTTAGGCCCGGCACCACCGCCGCCTGGCTCATGAGTTTCGAGCAGGGAAACATACTGCCTCCTCTGAAAAAGCACATCAAGGAGGTTGCATCGAGGACATTCTCAATAACAAAGGAAAAGGGCATAGAAATTAAATGATGCATTTGTTCTTTCGCGTATGTTCCCATATCCTATTAACCAGATACGCTATTCTTTCCTCCTCGCTATCCCCTCTTCTGAACCATCTCTTAACAATATCTGCACTCGTCTTCCTTTTCTCCACCCTCCTTTTTAATATATGGAGGTAGCGAGGGCGTATATTAAATGCTCTGATTCCTTTTTCTGCTTTCTCTATACTGCTTAATAAATACTCTTTTGCCTCCACCGACTTCCCGCCCCATATAAATTTCCCTCTAATGGAATTTTTTATTGCCTCGATTCTGTTTATTTCAATCTCTTTTAAAGAAGGGAATGCCTGCCTGCTCCATCTCTGTGCATATTTTAGCCTTCCTATGATATACTCAATGAGAGCCATGTTCTCTCTTATCGTGCATTGAGTTGCGCACACTCTGTTCTCTACCCGAAAAGGAATTTCGAATCTTATTCTGTTATCTTCATGCCTTTCCTTTATCATTTCCGTCAATGTTTTTGCAAGGATCGGCTTAAATGAAGCAACATACTCTCCATATCCAATGAAATCTATCGGATATTTCTTCAATTTTGGCAATCCCGCATTTCCTCCATCTGCCATTTCATATAGAAGCAATCTTGCCTCAGCATAATCTACAACTTCCCCTCCTATTACAGGGCTGTTTGCAGCGAGGGCAATATGCTCTGGAATCATGTAGAGGAGGCGATTAAACTTATCTGCCACATCCTGTGGTCCTTTTCCTTGTATATGAATATGTATCGATTGGATGGCGAGGGCAATATGCTCCGGCCTTATAATGCGATTTGCTATTCTTATATCTGGAAATTGTGATCTCCATTCAGCCATTTTCCTTGCCCTTTCACTATCAGAAATCCATTTATCAGATAGCACTTCTGGATGAGGATTTGCTCCAAGAAGTAAAAAAATTGCCTCTGTCTTATGTACTTTTTCCGCTATCTCCACTATATCTTCAATTGCATCCATCAGATACTCTTCTTTCTCTCGTAGCATTTCAGGAGAAAAACTGCGGGGCGGGCTTCTTATCTCAAGCTGGCATGCTCCTGCCTCTCCTCCAAAATCGAAATCCTGATAAATTCTGTTAAGCTGGGGTATAATTTCCTTAACACTAAGGGGTTTTCCTTCTTTATCTACAAGCGCCCCTTCAATCTCGATACCAAAAATATAGTCTTCTGGATGGTGTCTGCATTTTTCAAGCTTCTCAAGATATTTTTTTAAATCATCAACTGTCCTAAATTCCATGAATGTTATGCAATGATTGTTTTTTAATTTATTGTAGCCTCCACATCTATTTTTGCTTCCTTTTCAATAGCCTCAAGCTTTTCCTTTTCATCTGGCAAAAGTACAGGCTGAATATTTTCAACGAGTTTGGCAACGCTGTAGGTATCAGGGCGAACAGAGAGCAGGGGAATATTTTTCTCATTTGCCTTGGCAAGTATATTGGCAGAGGGCACAATATTATTTGTGAGGACTATGCCAGATGTTCCATTTTCTATGCAGGCAGCAATTACATCGCTTCTGTCGCCACCAGTTATTATAAGTTTCTTTTCCTTCTTAAAATCAGGGTGTCTTCTTATTTCTGGAGCTGAAAGAGCGGCTATGAAAACATTTTCAACATATTTATCCAAGCCATTCTCGCCAGCAACCACCTTCGCAAATAGTTTTTCAGCAATATATCCAACCCTCATTGTTTTGAGTTTCTTTATACGCGGGATATAGCCAAGATAATTCAATCCAAAGTTTTCTATCTGCTCCCTCAGCTTCTCAGCATCCTCCTCATTAACATTATTCAGGATAATGCCTTTAATTCTCGCTTTCTCTTTAAAACTGTTTATGTAGTAAATCTCATCAAGCATCTCATGGTAGTCGCCGGAAATAACAAAAATTATATCTGCATTTGCCTCTTTTGCTATTGATAGACCATCCAGCCCTATGGATGCTCCTTTCCACAAAAAT
>JAGHBD010000016.1 GCA_021161135.1 Thermoplasmata archaeon | reverse complement strand
GTACCGGATGGACGAATCAGGACCCAGCCATCATCTGTATAAACCTTTATTCCATCTGTATAATCTATCTGGTCTCCTTCAATAACCTTCCTCAGCTTTTCCATCACTTCCCTATTATTCTCGCACTTCACCTTCGTTTTAACGAGATAATATGATGGAACTTCAGCAACCATCTCCGAAAGTTTTTTTCCTTTTACTGCAAGCAACTCAAGCATTGCAGCAGTCGCCATGCCTCCATCACGGCAATATTGATGGGATGGAAACATGAGGCCACCATTTTCTTCTCCGCCAAAAACAGCATCCACTTCCACCATTTTTCTTGCCACTATTGGAGCGCCAACTTTCGTATAAACTATTTCGCCACCCCTCGCCTTAACATATTCTTCTACACAGCTTGAGGTTGAAACGGGCGTAACGACTTTTCCTCTTTTCTTTTCCACTATATATCCCGCCATTATCGCCAGAGATTTATCTCCGTAAATGAAATTGCCTTTTTCATCAACAAACACAGCCCTATCTGCATCCCCATCATATGCCACTCCCAAATCTGCATTAACTGCCTTCACCGTCCTCATTAAATCTTTTATATTTTCCTCCGTTGGCTCCGGCTTCCTTCCTGGAAAATTACCATCTGGCTGGGCATTTAAGGAAATGACATCTGCCATCTGGCTAACTAAATAAGGCATTGTATAGCACGCTGCTCCATTTCCGCAATCAACAACCACTTTGAAATCGTTGCTTTTTATTTTTTCAACATCCACCTTCTCAAGAATTCCTTCTATATAAAAGTCGAGAATATCAATATCATATACCTTGCCCAACTCATTCCATGCTGCCAGCTTAAATCTTTCATTGAAATATATTTTCTCTATTTCCTTTTCCTTATTCCTCGATAGTTCTATTCCGTCGGCATCAATAACCTTTATGCCATTGAACTCTGGAGGGTTGTGTGAGGCAGTTATTATAACTCCTGCATCAGCATCGCTATGTTTCACATAATACTGCAAAGTTGGCGAAGGAGCAATTTTTGCATCAAAAACATTACAGCCCGTTGCCACTAAGCCAGCAATGACAGCATTTTTAAGCATTTCATTTGAGGTTCTTGTATCTGTAGCAACGATTATATTTCCCTGAAAATATGTTCCGATGGCTTTTCCAAGTTTTAAAGCTAATTCAGCATTCATGCTTTCATTCGTAATCCCCCTAACTCCATTTGTGCCAAACAATCTTTTCATAAATAGGAATATGGGAGGAGATATAAAAAGATATGATTCACTCCAGTTTCACGCCTTTTTGCCCTCTATATTTTCCCTCATAATATTTTGATGGTCTCGAAACCATCTTTTCGAAAACAATCTGACATATTCTGTCTCCTCTCTTTATCTCCATATCCTGATATGTATTGAAGCAGGCAATGGTGAGGCATCCTTCAAATCCAGCATCAACTTTTCCAAAGCTTGATAGCAGCCCTTTTCTTGCGTATGAAGAGCGAAGCCACAGCTGGGCGGTGACATTTTTCAATCTTATGTATTCCTCTGTTGATATTGCAAACCATGTCATGGGTTTTATTTTCGCCTCTTCTTTCGTTGTTCCATCCACGTATATTTCTTTAACTGTTAAATCATAGCCATTGGGTGTTAGATTTTCCTTTCTAAATGGCTCAATGAAAATCTCGCCTTTCAAAACCGCTTCCCTTATATCTCTATCCGACAGGATCATTCCAGCAATTCAACGTTCTTGGCACGTGGCCCCTTATCTGTCTCCTCCACATCAAACTTTACCTTCTGCCCTATTTTAAGGCTTATAAATCCTTCCTTCTTTATATCGGAATAATGAACAAAAATATCCTTTTGTCCATCTACTCCGATAAAACCATATCCTTTCTTATCTATCCACTTTATTACGGTTCCTTCCATACTTATCCCTCTTTTACATGCAGTCATTATATAAAAAGGTTTTTAAAGTAGAAAATGCAACTCGGGCAGCTACGCAAGCTGGAAAGATGCTGCAAAATTGGCATAGTAGTTACGACAGTAATAATAATTTTTCCCGCTTCTTCCTTTTTTAGCAAATTTTTTATGCTCCAAGCATTCCTTCAATGATTAATTCCACTGCTTCATCTTCGCTCAAGCCGCGGGCCATCAAAGTTTCGAGTTGTTTTTTATCAACGCTTCCTATCGCCGCCTCATGGGTTACATGCGCTTTTGGATGCCTCACTTCCACTACAGGAACAGCCATCGCTTCTCCTTCATCCTGTATTATTTCCTTGCAATCTACATGCCCTCTTGCATATGCAGCTGTTGCCACCATTTTGTTGTATATCTCTGCCCTCGCCCTATGCCTTACAGCTATTCTTGTAGCCAAAGCCCCTTTTGCTGCCTCTCCTTTCAAGTATCCCGTTTCCCTCACCTTTATAATATCATCTTCTCTGCCACTCACCCTTGTTGTCATCTCAATTATACTTTTTTCATCGCCCTCCGCCTCATAATCTATTTCCAATATACCAACTCTTCCCTTTATCAATTCAAAATCTGTCTTGAAAACTCCTTTCTTTCCTACTTTAACTTTTGCTTTTGAAACAACTTCCACCTTTGCATCAAAAGCATGGATATGCTTTTCCTCATAACTGTATTTTGCATTTTCACCTATATAAATTGCTGCTTCCATTTCATGCCTCGCTCCACTTTTTGGAAGGATGCAGTGGGAAAGAAAGGATGCTTCCGCTCCATCCTCGATTTCAATTTCCATGTTTATCCTTTGCATCGTTTTTTCATGTGTTATTCCAAAACACATGTGTATCGGCTTCTTTATTACTGAGCCTTTCAAAACCCTAAGCCTTACATCGACGCCATCTTCCCTTTCGTGCGTTTCTATAACAAGCCCTTTCACATCTCTTCTGCTAATTACCCTGTTTCTGTCTATCATAATATGAGCTGTCTCCTCATCCTTCAATGCCTCATCGATTTCCGCCATCTTAGCGAGATCAACATCCATCTTTACCCCTCCCAACATCAGGCATATTTTTATGACGACATGGAAGACATTTTCCCTCAAAATATGGAACTATATCCTCCATTTTTCCCTCTTCCACAACCATTCCGCTGCACATTAAAAAAGCATATTCTGCCTGTCTTAAAACGAAAGGACTATGAGTAATGAGGAGGATCGTTGCCCCTCTCTCCTTCATAAATTTTATCGCATCAAATATATTTTGCAGAGAAGCAACATCTATGCCAGAATCTGGCTCATCCAAGATAACGAGCTTTGCCTCCATTGCAAGTATTGACGCCAGCTCTATCTTTTTTCTTTCCCCTCCACTCAATGATTTATCGAGGGCACGATTTATATACTCCTCCGGCTCCAGTCCAACGGCAAGCAACGCATCTCTCGCCACATCTGGGCTTTTGCGACGGGCGGCTGCAAGAATAAACTTTGCTACAGTAAGACCTTCGTAGCGGGCTGGCTCCTGCCATGCAAGCGTTATTCCACGCCTCGCTCTCTCGTCTATGCCAAGTTTTTTTATTGATTCACCTTCAAAAATTATATCTCCTTCTATATCGCGATAACCTTCGAGCCCCATTATTGTATAGGCAAGCGTCGATTTTCCTGCTCCATTTGGACCGACAAATGCATATACCTTTCCTTTATCAAGATTTGCTGTTATGCCTTTTAGAATTTCCTTCCCGTTTATTTCCAGCTTTACATCTTCAAGCTCCAGCAAACTCATTTCTGCATCTCCCTTAATTTTTCCAGCACTTCCTCAACATGCCCCTTTACTTTTACACCCTTCCATGCATAAACTATTTTTCCATCGGGAGAGATAAGAAACGTGCTCCTTACAACTCCATAATATTCCTTTCCATATAATTTTTTGAGTTGCCACACCCCATATTTTTCCAACACCTCATGACTTTCATCGCTCAGCAACTTAACTTTCAATGAATGTTTCTCTTTGAATTTTCTATGACTTTCTGGAGAATCTGGGCTTATCCCTATAACTACGGCATTCAGCTTTTCAAATTCCTCCATATGCTCAGAAAAATCTTTTGCCTCTCTTGTGCAGCCAGAGGTGTTGTCGCGAGGATAAAAGTAAAGAACAACCCATTTTCCTTTATAATCATCTAAGCACACTTCATTTCCTTCCTCATCCGGCAAACAAAAGTTTATTGCTTCCTGCATGCCCCTTTTATTACGGTGTAATATTTAAATTTAACGGCGAAAATTATCGGCCATTTCATTTCCGCCACAAAATTGGTTATAAATTTCCTCTCAATAACTTTTAATATTCTCAATCGTTATATTGGCATGAATATAAAGAAAATTTTGGGCATCGCCATAAAATCTGAAATAGATGCTGCCGAAAAATATGGAAAAATGGCAGAAATGATAAACATATATCTTCTTAAGGAGAAATTTAATTTTCTGAAAAAAGAGGAGGAAGGGCATAAAAAGGTGCTGGAGAATCTGTTCAGAAAGAAATTTCCAGGAGAGGAAATTACCTTGCCAGATGAGGGGGAGGTTCCATTTCCAGAATTTGAAGTGGATGAAACAATGCAGCTATCTGAGGTAATAGAAAAGGCGATGGAAGCTGAAAAGTGGGCAGGAGATTTTTATAGAAAAATGGCAGATGAAATGGAAGAGGAGGAAGAAAAAGCGATAGCCAGATATCTGGCGGCGATGGAAGATAGTCATTATTATTTACTCAAAAGCGAATTAGAGATAGCCTATAATTTTGAACTATATG
>JAGHBD010000056.1 GCA_021161135.1 Thermoplasmata archaeon | reverse complement strand
CTACAAGCAATATTGCAATGACAGATGCAATAGCGGGAAGGATTAAAATGATAAAATAGAAGAAGGATATAGGCATACTGTAAAAACCAATAACAACAGAGAAAGCCCCATTAACATTCCATGTAGTAGCTACTAATCTACAATAATGTCCAAACATTAATGATATAAAAGCAGCAAAAACAAGGGAGGAGATAATGAAGCTCAAGTGTTTTCTTGTCAAAGTACTTACCACAGTTGCGATGCAGAGAATGCCAGCAAAAATTTCCATATATGATAAAATTAAGATTGTATTGTTGTAATTATGAACGACCGCTTTTGTGAAATTATCTACGGCAGTAATATTCTCTGTGGAAGGAAAGGAAAGAAGTATTTCAGATGCATGATAAAAAAGTGTCCCAAAAAATCCATAGGATAAGAGCCACAGGGCAGAAAATAAAATCAAGATAGCTGCAATGAGTATTGGTTCATTCATTTCCTCAAATTTTTCTATTATGTTTTTGAATGGCTCTTTTAATGTTCTTGGACGAGTTACAACACCAACTACCATTAATATTATTCCAGCAATAAAAACCAAGAATGGAAGCGGTGAAACCAATTCCCACACTACGCCGATACTCCACCCCCATATACCACACATAAAAAGAATAAATCCCACCAAAGTGGTAAGTTTTCTCATAATTCATTAAATTTTGTGTATTTTTAATTTTGGCGATTTTTCAGTTATTTCACTCTCACACCTTGTGACTTTTCTTCTTTATCTTTCCTTCCATTCCTCTGCCATTTCAATGGAAAGAAATTGTCCCAGTATTGTCTCTTCCTTTCTTCCTCGCCATAACTGAAATGAGAAAAATGAAAACATGAATTTACTGGCAAATTTATGCGGGTGCCGGGATTTGAACCCGGGGCTAAGCCGTGGCAGGGCTTTGTGTTACCAAACTACACCACACCCGCTCATTCTGTATATAGCATTTTATATCAAATATTTTATGGTTGTCAGCAGTATTTTGGCAGGTGAAAAAAAATAAGGAAAGAGCGAGGATGCTGATTTCATTAAGGCTGTTCCTTTTCATTGCCCTTCCGGCTTTTTCCAATCCTCTGAACGTAATATTTTGCTCAGTTCATTTGCATAAATCCTTCCATTTTTCTTGCATAGCCAGAGAAGCAGCACTTCATCACCTTCATTGAAATTCTGCATATCCTTAGCCCTTTCATTCAAAAGATACACTTCCATCAAATCAACGACTATCTTTCTCACAAAATATTCTCTCTCGCCCAAATAAACTTCAGTGGGATATATCCTCTGTATCGTTCCTTTTAAATTAAAAATGCCTTCTTTTATCCCAAATTCCATCCTGGTTTCTATTTCCCTATTTACTTTTTCCACCATTCCAAACTTGCCAACATTCGCCTCTATACCACATTTCCCCTCCTTAATCCATGCATTTACCACCTTTATTACCTCTCCTTCCCGCAACCCTTTTGCCACATCAACATTTTGATGCCAGAAATTTAAAAGGCAATGTCCCGTCTCATCTCCCACCACTGCCCTCGCCATTTTCTCTCCAACCCATAAACTTTCAATTTTAGCATAAAAACTTCCCTTTCCCTCTTTCAATTCCCCAACTTTAATAAGCTCAATTTCCCCTATTCTCTCCATTGCCAGCAGGCGAGCTGCCTCCTCATCAATGAGTCCATCGAATTTTTCTATTTCCTTTTTTATTTCATCGTCGAGCACATTTAGGAAAACGGCAAGGCATTAATCCTTTTCTAAATTTGTTGGGGGCATATCCTTTTTTATATCCCTCTGCTTTTGAAAATATGGCTTTGCTTCAGGTTGCTCTGGATTTGATCAATGCACATCGTGCTATTCAAATAGCAAAAGAAGCGATAGAAGGCGGTGCTGACTGGCTTGAGGCTGGCACCCCCTTGATAAAGGCTGAGGGGATGGACATAATAAGGCAATTGAAAAAACTTGGTAAAAAGGTTGTCGCAGATATGAAGACGATAGACGTGGGAGTAATCGAGGCGGAGATGGCGGCAAAGGCTGGAGCAGATGTGATATGTATTCTTGGGCTTGCAAGTGATAAAACAATAAAGGAAGTGGTGAAAGCGGCAAGGCGATATGGAATGGAGGTAATGGTTGATTTGATGGGTGTAAATGAGGTGGAAAAAAGGGCAAAAGAGTTGGAGGAGATGGGCATCGATTACATATGCATCCATGTTGCCATAGATGAGCAGATGGTTGGAAAAAAGCCTTTTGAATATCTTGAGAGAGTGAAAAAGGTAACGAGTTTGCCAATTGCAGTTGCCGGAGGCATCAATGCATCATCTGCTGGAGAAGCTGTTAGCAAGGGAGCGAGTATAGTTATAGTTGGAGGGGCCATAATAAAGGCGGAGAATGTGAGAGAGGCGACGAGACTCATAAAAAAGGCTATGGAGGGAAGGAAAATAGAAACGGAGGAATTTAAAAAATATGGTGAGGAGGAAATTCATAAGGCATTTTCAAAAGTTTCAACATGCAACATATGCGATGCAATGCATAATAGAGGAGCGATGAGAGGGCTGCATCCAATCATAAGAGGCATTCACATGGTTGGAAGAGCAGTCACGGTAAAAACAATGGATGGCGACTGGGCAAAGGCAGTTGAGGCAATAGATGAGGCAAAGGAAGGAGATGTGCTCGTAATCCAGGCAGGCGAGGGCAGGCAGGCAGTCTGGGGAGAGCTTGCGACGCTAAGTGCTGCAAGAAAGGGGATAGCTGGCGTAGTCATAGATGGGGCGGTTAGAGATGTGCAGATTATAGAGCAGATTGGCTTGCCTGTATTCGCTAAAAAAATTGTGGCAGAGGCAGGGGAGCCGAAAGGCTATGGAGAGATTGGATGTGAGATAGTTTGTGGCGGGCAGCGAGTTAGAAAAGGTGATTGGATAATAGGTGATGATAATGGTGTTGTTGTGGTGCCAAAGGAGGATGCGCAGGAAATTGCAAATAGAGCCATAAATGTTATGGAGAGAGAAAACAGGATAAGAGAAGAAATAAGGAGAGGCAGCACCTTATCGAAAGTTTTGAATCTGAAAAAATGGGAGGTAAGCAGATAGCCGCAAAAATATAAATTTTCATTTTAATACATATATCATGAAGTATGTTGCTGCTATCATACCTTTCCTCCTCATATTTTCATATGTCAGCATATCAGCCGATGAGAAAGATATTTCTTTTAGCCTGAATGCAGGAGAGATAAAGATAATTGACTTTCCATTTGGAACAGAAATTCATATGGGGCAGAGAGGAGATATTGAAATTGAAAAATATGCTGGACTTTATAACGGGGAAAGAAAAATTTTTCTGGTTATTCATTCAAACGAAGGGGGAAAAATCTGGATAAGATATGAATTGTCAGAGAAGCCGTTATTTACGAAGGATGAATATGATTTGCTTATCATAGCTCCTTCTGAATGGAAAGATGAGTTGCAGCCATTAAAGGAACATAAAGAGCAGCATGGAATAAAAACAATAATCGTAAGCTTGGATGAAATATATGGCGGGAAATATTTTGCAGCAGAAGGAAGAGATGATGCAGAGAAGATAAAATACTTCATTAAAAATGCCATTGAAGAATGGGGTATAGAATATGTTATGCTTGTTGGAGGAAGACAGGGAGGAGTTTTCAAAGAAAGATGGCT
>JAGHBD010000087.1 GCA_021161135.1 Thermoplasmata archaeon | reverse complement strand
TTGGAAATGTTGAATGGAGGATAAGAAAATTTTGGAACGCTTTCCACGGGAAATATTCCGTAGAAAGCATGCAAAATTGGATAGAGGCGTTTGCTGGATTTAGAAATTTCTACAAAAATTTGGAGGTATTAAGTTGATGGTCTCTTCCTTTCTCAAGCAATATTTTTATTCACTTCTTTTCATTTTTATTACTTGCAACAGGCTTGAAACGCCAAGAAAAATATATATACCCCCTGAGATATTAGAAATTGCTCTTTTGGGGTGTGGTTTATGGAAATGGAAAACAAAAAGGGCACAACGACCTTAGGGCTTGTGTTTAAAGATGGCATAGTAGCTGCTGCCGAACATCGTGCTACCATGGGCACTCTCATTGCCCATAAGGTGGCGAAGAAGATATTCAAAATAGATGAGCATATGCTCCTCACTACCGCCGGCTTGGTTGGCGACGCCCAGCTGCTGGCAAGGTTTCTGAGAGTAGAAGCTGAGCTTTACAAGCTTGAAAGAGAGGAGACAATGCCTGTGAAAGGCGCAGCAACTTTAATGGCGAATATACTCAATCAGCGAAAATTTTATCCATATTATGTTCAGCTTATAATAGCAGGCGTTGATAATACAGGCCCGCATATATTCTCGCTCGACGCAGCGGGAGGAGCCATCGAAGATATATATACAACAACTGGCTCCGGCTCACCCTACGTATTTGGAGTATTGGAGGATCATTACAGAAAGGACATGACAGAGGAAGAGGCGATAGATTTGGCTATCCGTGCCATGACTGCGGCGATGAAGAGAGATGCTGCCTCAGGCGATGGAATGGATGTTGTTGTGATTACGAAGAAAGGGTATAGGGAGTTAAGTGATGAGGAAATTGAGGAAAGGAAAGAAAAGTTGGGATTATAAGTCATACTCATGCCAGCAGAAGACCTTTTGAGGAAAATAGAAGAGGAAATTAAAGCAACAATTCCAGCAGACATAAGGATAACAGATATAGAGTTCGAAGGAGCGGAGCTTGTAATATATACGAAAGATCCAGAAAAGATAGCTGAGAAAAGCGAGCTTATAAAACAGCTCGCCAAAAAATTGCAGAAGAGAATAGTTGTAAGGGCGGATCCCGCAGTGCTTGAAGATATAGAAACGGCAGAGAAGAAAATAAGGGAATTGGTGCCAGAAGAAGCAAAGCTTGTCAATATATATTTTGAGCCAGATGTTGGAGAGGTTACAATAGAAGTTGAAAAGCCGGGTGTTGCCATAGGTAAAAAAGGAGCGCTCCTGAATGAAATAAGAAAGGCAATTGGCTGGGCTCCAAAGGTGATAAGGGCTCCTCCAATGCCATCAAAGACTGTGCAGGATATCCGCCGCTATCTCCGCATGGTAGCCGATGAAAGAATAAATTTCCTGCGCCGCCTCGGCAGGCGGCTGCATCGTGGCACGAGCGAAGGAGAGAAATGGATTAGGATAACATCGCTGGGCGGCTACAGAGAGGTTGGCAGGAGCTGCACACTTCTTTCCACGCCCGATAGCAAAATACTAATTGACTGCGGAATAGATGTTTCCTCGCCAGATAATGGCTCTCCATATCTTCATCTGCCAGAAGTTCTTCCTTTGGATAGTATAGATGGCGTAGTCGTCACCCATGCCCATTTAGACCATTGCGGGCTTGTGCCATTGCTATTTAAATATGGTTATGATGGTCCAGTTTATACTACATATCCAACAAGGGATGTAATGGTTTTACTTCAGATGGATTATCTACGTGTATGTGCTGACGAAGCCAAAAAGCCACCTTATAGCTCGGAACATATAAGAAAGGAGATTGTTAATACAATCCCGCTTAATTATGGAGATACAACAGATATTGCTCCTGATATCCGCCTCACAATGCATCGTGCCGGCCATATACTCGGCTCAGCAATATGTCATTTTCATATTGGCGATGGTCTGTATAATATTGCCTTTTCAGGCGATATAAAATATGAAAAGACTTGGCTTTTTAGCGCGGCTGCCACTCATTTTCCTCGCCTCGAGGCTTTGGTGCTCGAAGCAACCTATGGAGGGAAAAACGATATCCAGCCATCCCGCAAAAAAGCTACAGAGCAGCTGAAAGAGATTGTTAAGAAAACACTTGAAAGTAAAGGCAAGGTTCTTATACCTGTGTTTGCCATTGGACGTTCCCAAGAAGTTATGATTGTTCTCGAGCATTTAATGAGGGAAAAGGAGATACCGGAGGTGCCAGTATATCTCGATGGAATGATATGGGAAGCAACTGCCATCCATACAGTCTATCCTGAATATCTCAATGCTGATTTGAGAAAGAAAATATTTCAGGAAGGGGAAAATCCGCTGATGGCAGATATATTTGAAAGAGTGGATAGCTATGATAAAAGGCGGGAAATAATAGATGATAAAGATCCCTGTGTTGTTCTGGCTACAAGCGGTATGCTTAATGGCGGACCCGTTATGGAATATTTCAAAGCATGGGCTGAAGGGGAGAGAAATACTCTTGTGTTTGTAGGCTATCAGGCAGAGGGAACTCTTGGTAGAAAAATACAGAAGGGGTGGAAAGAAGTTATGATTGGGGATAAAGTTATCAAAATAGAGATGAATATTGAAACATGCGAGGGATTTTCTGGACATTCAGATAGAAAACAGCTCATGAATTATGTTCGCAATCTCTCACCAAAGCCTAAGAAAATAATTGTTAATCATGGAGAAGAATCGAAATGTCTTGATCTGGCTTCGAGTATTCACAAGAAATACGGGATAAGTACTCTCGCCATAAAAAATCTTGAGACAGTGAGATTTAGGTAATAATTTATAAATAAACAAACAATTATACTCTCAAGGTGAATGGTCATGATAAGCAAGAAACTCGCATTTGTAGTGGCGATAATGTTTTGTTTTATGATAAATATAAATATGTTATCTTCTGAGGCTGAAACAGGAGTAAAAGTTGCGTTCATGTATGAGGAAAAAGGAGGCGTAATGAATTTTACAGCCCTTGTCGATGCATCTAATTATACGTGGGACTTTGGAGATGGAAACATTGCATATGGAAAGTATGTGAGCCATAGTTATGCTTCATCTGGCACCTACACTGTAAAATTAACTGTTAAAAAAGGGGATGATATCGAAACATATACACAACTTATAACCACCGATAACACTCCTCCAACTGCCGATTTCTATTACTCGCCAGAATATCCATATACTTTAGTGACCATCTTTTTCTTTGATAATTCTTCAGATAGCGATGGATACATAATAAACTGGACATGGGATTTTGATGATGGGGAAATAAGCTATGAAAGAAATCCCACACATGTTTTTATGAAAGCCGGAAAATACAATGTCACACTTACAGTTATAGATAATGACTTCGAAGCATCTCATGTAACTAAACAGATTGTCGTGAGAAATAGAGAACCTGTGGCAAAATTCTATTGGACGAGGGAAGGAAATATAATAAGATTCCATGCAGACTACATATATGATCCATCATATGATCCAGATGGTAGCATAGTGAATTATACATGGGATTTTGGAGACGGGAGCATGGGTTATGGTTCATGGGTAGAGCATGAATACGTTGCAGATAAATTATATAATGTCACTCTCACCGTAATAGATGATGATGGCGGTATCGCCACCTTTACAAGACAGATTCATAGTTATAACAAAATTCCTGTGATGGAATTTGAATATACCCCATCTGAACCAACAGATTTGGATAATATAACATTCAAAAGCAAATGCTATGATGCTGATGGAAGTATAGTAAATTACACATGGGATTTTGGAGATGGGAGCATGGGTTATAATGAAACGGAAGTGCATCGTTATAACGATGATGGCTATTATACTGTATGGCTCTGGGCTGTCGATGACGAAGGAGCATTTAATACTACATATGAAACAATCTATGTGAGGAATGTTCCTCCTGTAGCAAATTTCACTTGGGAACCTCTTTATCCATTCCCAGGGAAGAATATCACATTTAATGCGAGCATGAGTTATGATCTGGATGGAAATATCGTTGTTTGGCAGTGGGATTTTGGAGACGGAAGCGTTTCAGAGGGCATGGTTGTTAATCATTCATATTCTGGAAATGGTTTTTACAATGTTACACTCACAGTTATAGATGATGATGGAGCAAAAACAAATGTAACGAAAACTCTCTTTATAGCCGATTTTTATGTTGATGAAAATGTTTATGACCCAGCCAACCATACCTGGAATAAAATCCAGGATGCAATAGATAATGCCACAGATGGTGCCCTCATATTTGTAAGGAAAGGTACATATTATGAGGATGTGGTTGTAGATAAAAGCGTTCGATTGCTGGCAGAAGATGCGAAGGTAATTGGAGAGAATATTTCCTTCCTCCTTTTAGCCGATGACATTATAATTGAGAACTTTGCTGTTGAAAATGCTGTAAAGGGAATCGTTGTAGAAGGCAATGCTGCATACATTCTCAATTGCTCATTTAAAAATCATGAGTTAGCAATCATCATAAATGGTAGCTCAAATATATTTGAAAAGGTGGTAGCGACAGCATCAAATGCGTCTCTCATAATAAATGGAGGGGGCAATGCAATAGGAAATGGCAGTTTCCATGGTAACCTATATGGTTGTAAATTGAAAGGAAAATATAATGAAATTACATTTTCCACATTTTCTGGCTTATATGGCATATATATTGGCGAGGAAGAGAACAATATTTACAGCAATTATGTTACGAACAGCATTTATGGAATATATGTTGCGAGGGAAAGCTTGATAGAAAACAACACAATAGAAGGATGCTCCTTCGGATTATATTCAGCAACAACTTTCATCCTACACTACAACAAGTTTATTGATAACACATATGGCATAAAATCATCGATTCCATTCACAATTGATGCCTCATATTTCCTCAATAACCAGATAGGCATTGCTGGAGAAGTAAAGGCATACAACATTCTCATATATGGTGGAGAGACGGGAGTAAGCATCGAGAAAGGAATGATAAAAGATAGCATCATTGAAGGAGCGAATACGGGCATAGATGTTGCCCAAAATGTTTCACTCCAGAACGTTACCATAAGGGGCTGCAATGAAGGCATGGGCGGCGGGGGCGTAGCGGATATAATGGAAAGCATATTTGAAGAAAATGGCGTTGGTGTTGCAGTAAATGCAACAATAATAAATTCCTCTTTCGTGGGAAATCAGTGGGGAATTAAATCGCTTAACTTTACTGTATATAATTCTACATTTGAAGAGAATGGATATGGTGTGTTGTGTATGGAGGTTGGCAGCGTAATAAATAGCGCATTTGCCAAAAATGAGTTTGGGATAGATGTGAAGGAGGGAAGTTGCATCATTCATGGTAATATGTTTACTGGCAACGATTTTGCCATCCTTATAGAGAGCCAGCGTAACAGCATCAGGAATAATGTGGTGAAGAATAATACATATGGCATAAGAATAATGTTCGCATCTAAGAATATCATGGCCGAAAATTACATGGAAAACAATACATATAATTTTGATATAGAAGGCAGCCAAATTGAGCATTTCTATCAGCAAATAGATACAAGCAACATGATAAATGGCAAGGAAATGCTGTATTTGATAAATTCATCTGATTTTGAAATAAATGGTGGATATGGCTATCTCGCCCTTATAAACTGCAGCAATATTATTGTTACAAATGTTGATATCTCGCATAATGGAGAAGGCATATTGATTGTCTTCTCCCAAAATGTAACCTGCATAAACTGTACTTTTTCGAGAAATATAGATGGAGTGTATGTGCTACAGGCAGAGAATATAAAGCTAGAAAATGTTGCAGCCTCAGAAAATAATGATGGCGCATCGTTCAAATCATCTCATGGAATAAGCATAAAGAATTCATCATTCAGCGGGAATTCGAGAGGAATAAATCTTTTCTACATGGAAAAAGATCAGGCGAATGCAATAATAAGCGGATGCATACTCTCCAATAATCAGCTGGGCATAAATGCAGAGAATCTCATGGGCTTTACAATAGAAAATACTGATTTTACAAACAATGAGAAAGCAATGCGAATATTTAATGCGGAAATTGAAATAAATGGATGCACATCAAATGATTCACTGGGAATAGATGCAGTGTATGGAAGCCTTGCAATAAATAAAATGCTATTCCTTTCCAATGTAAGTATTCAGTTATTTGCATCCCATGCTTATTTAAATAACATTACCATAAATGGCTCTGCAACAGGAATAGTGGGCAAAGATTCCTTCGTTGAGGTATGCAACAGCACATTTACAAATGCTCAGCAAGCTATATCAATGGAAAACTGCACCATCTATGTTTTCAATACCATATTTATGAAAAGCAACTATGCCGTTAAATGTTCCGCAGGATATGCCAGCATAAACGAGAGTAAATTCACTAATAATGAATATGGCATTTATATGGAAAAGGGCAATGGAAGCATTTTAAACAATATTTTCTTTTCAAACGAGTATGGCATTTATATAAACTCCTCCAAGGTTAATATAGTAAATGCAACAGTATATGAAAATAACTATGGTGTAACGCTATTTTCCTCATTATGCAACATTGAAAACAGCACATATTACAACAACAGCATGGCCATAGAAGTATATGGCAACAATAATTCCATAAATGGAATCCTATTCCATCATAATGGAAAAGCTATACTTATAGAAGGCGAGGAAAATGAGGTAAGAAATTCATCATTCTGGAAGAACTTATATGGTGTGGTTGCCTACGGAAAAAACAATACCATATATCATAACAATTTTGTCTATAACGTGGAAAATGCTATCGATTACGGAGAAAACATCTGGAATGCATCTTATCCGATAGGAGGAAATTACTGGTTTGATTATGCAGGAGAGGACCATTACATGGGGAAGAAGCAGAATGAGAGCGGGAGTGATGGAATAGGAGATATGCCTTATGAGCTACATGGTGGCTTTGATTACTATCCTCTCATGGATTACGCTACGAATGCAGCCGCCATACCCAACGAAGCACCTATTGCAGACTTTTATTTCTATCCATCCTCGCCCTATTCAGTTGAGGAAATTTCATTTATAGATACGTCCTACGATGAGAATGGCTACAGCGATATAATTGCGTGGCTCTGGGATTTTGGAGATGGAAATACAAGTCAGGATAGGAATCCAAAACATGTTTATGAAAAAGCTGGAGTGTATAATGTAACGCTTACCATAACAGACAAGGCTGGGGCAAATAGCAGCATCACAAAACAGATTATCATTGCAAATACTCCCCCAATAGCCAATTTTACATGGCAACCTCAGCAACCTTTATCATATACACTCATTGATTTCAATGCTTCCAGCAGCTACGATTTAGATGGCTTCATTGCCAACTATACATGGGACTTTGGAGATGGAAGTGTTGCATATGGAAAAGTTGTGACGCATAAATATGCAAAGGCAGGAACATATAAAGTGATACTTAAAGTTACAGATAATGAGGGTGAGGAGAGAACTATAGAAAAAATTGTTGAAGTGGAAAACAGACCACCTGAAGCAACCTTCATATTCACTCCTGAGGAAGCAAAGGTTGGCGAAGAAATAAACTTCACCGATTTGTCTTCGGATCTTGATGGAGAGATAGTTGAATGGAAATGGGATTTCGGAGATGGAACAATAATTTATGGAAAGGACGTGAGTCATAAGTATAACAAGGCTGGAGAATACACGGTAACATTATATGTGAAGGACAATGAAGGAGCAAGAGCGAATTATAGCATGAAGGTGAAAGTGGTTGAAAAAGAAACACCTGGCTTCGGCATTGTTGCTATATTTATTGCAATGACTATTGTTATAATGGCAACAAGGCGATTGAAAAAATTTAAGTAAGTATATATATTGGTGTTGTAATGTCTAAGGCAATGAAAAAAGATGACAACAAAACAAAGGCAAAGCGGGATGATTTAAAAAAGAAATTGGAGGAGCTGGAGGAAGCTCTTCGCTACAACGAAGCAATGCTCGAGGAAATTTATGAGACTCAAGAATCGCTATTTCCAATTTTCGCCGACCTCGTCAAATTAATAAGTCGATTGTATAAGGAAATGAAAATCGAAGATGAGGAATTGAAGGGATGCATCAACAGGCTAAAAGAAACATTTATGGATGAAAGTGAGAATGTATTAAAGAAATATTTCAGGGATAATGACGACTTTACCATTGCATATACGTGAAGTAGCGGAGAAAATTGCTCAGGAAATAGAGAAAGGCAATATAAAAAACAAGCAGGACTTGCTTAAATATAAAAAATTTTTATCGAGAATTTACAAACTGGAGAAAATACCATCTGATGCAGAAATTCTTGCTCAGATAGATAATAAGGAAAGGAGAGAAAGAGTAATAGGAGTATTGCAGCGAAAGCCAGTGAGGACAATTTCTGGAGTGGCGATAGTGGCTGTAATGACATCCCCACATGAATGTCCTCATGGAAGATGTGTTCCATGTCCTGGCGGCCCTCCATACACGCCACAGAGCTATACTGGCAAGGAGCCTGCTGCTTTGAGGGCGGCGAGAAATAAATTTGACCCTTATTTGCAGGTAAAAGACAGAATAAAGCAACTGCAGATAATAGGACATCCAACTGACAAGATAGATATGATTGTGATGGGAGGAACATTTCCAGCAAGAGATTTTCTTTATCAGGAATGGTTTATAAAGAGATGTTACGATGCCTTGAATGGGAGGGAGGCAAGAAATCTTGAGGAGGCAAAAAGGTTTAACGAAGAGGCAATGCATAGATGCATAGGGCTTACGATAGAAACCCGCCCTGACTGGTGCAGGATTCAGCATATTGACAAAATGCTTGAATTGGGTGCGACAAGAGTTGAAATTGGCGCTCAAATTCTCGATGATAGCGTGCTTGAAGAAATGCGACGAGGGCATACAACTCATGATACTATCCTATCAACACAGCTCGCCAAAGATGCTGGTCTTAAGATATGTTATCATATAATGCCAGGTTTGCCAGGAAGTGATTATGAAAACGACTTGAAATGCTTTCAGAAGATGTTCAGGGATCAGCGTTTCCGTCCAGATATGCTCAAAATATATCCAACGCTTGTTGTAAAGCCCTCATTGCTGTATGAAATGTGGAGAAAAGGCGAGTATAAGCCCCTTACTGAAGAAGAAGCTGTTGAGCTGATAGCTGAGATGAAAAAACATGTGCCAGAATGGGTTAGAATACAGCGTATTGAAAGAGATATTCCATCATATTTAATCGAGGAAGGCATAAAAAAGAGTAATTTAAGGCAGCTTGTTCATGAAAAGCTTAGAGAAATGGGAGAGGAGTGCAGATGCATAAGATGTAGAGAGATAGGACATAAAGCGACGAAAAACGATGATTTTGAACTTAAAAAGAGAGAGTATATAGCGAGTAGCGGAAGAGAGATATTTCTATCTATTGAAAATGATGAGGTTATAGTTGCATACTGCCGCCTTAGAATTCCATTCAATCCGCATCGTTTTGAAATGGAAAATGCTGCTGTTGTTAGAGAGCTTAAAGTACATGGTGCAATGGTAGAGATAGGTAAAAGAGACGATAGTAAATGGCAGCATCGAGGTTACGGAAGAATTCTTATGGAAGAAGCTGAAAGAATAGCTATGAAATATAAAAAAGAGAGAGTTCTTGTTTTAAGTGGAGTGGGTGCAAAACCATACTATAGGAAGCTGGGTTATTACGACTATGGCATCTATATGGCAAGAGACTTAACTGAATAGTGTAATGTATGGATGCATCAAATATACTGCTGCTGCAATTATGTAAAAGCCAGCAAGTGTTAAATAAAATGCTGCCCACAATTCATTATTTTCTAAGCTTATTCGTGAGAAATCCATTCTGAAAAGTTTGTACAACATCCATATCGTTGGAATCAAGAGAACGAATAGAGCAGCCATTTCTGCTGGAAGCAAGCCAGCTTTTATATATATAGCAAGGAGGAAGAAACTAAAGAAAGAAAGGACGGCTATTATTTTCGCCAGTTTCTCCAATCCATGATATACGGCAGGTGTCATTATCCCAAATTTTTTATCTCCCTCAACATCATTTATATCCTTCGTATTTTGCCATGCAAGCACCCACACAGCCATAACAC
>JAGHBD010000135.1 GCA_021161135.1 Thermoplasmata archaeon | reverse complement strand
GGATTGTCATAAACCATTAACTATTACTGTTTTAGATTTTTTTAGTTTAGCAAATCTTTCAGATGTATAGTTTTAACTAGAATATTTGCATCATTAAGTAATGTTTGCATTCCATATATGTGTCCTTCTCCAACAATAACAACAATTTTGTCATGATTTTTCATAATTTCTCTCAGTTTCTCAACCATAAACTCATTTCTCTTGTCTATTAAAATATTTTTGACTTCTGGGTACTCTTTTTCTAATGCCTTTAAAAAATACTCTCCCTCAGTTTCGATCTTTTTTATTTCATTCTCTACATCTTTTTTCTTTATAAATATAGAGAGCAATAAAGAGCATAAAAGAGATAATTTTTTCTTAAAAGATAATGCACGCCGTAAATTTTCCATCACTTTTCTTGCATCCATATCTATATAATAGATGGGTATCCTTTTTTTCATAGCATATTTTATGGCCGTCAGCATTTCATTGCCAGCCACAACATTAAATTTTTTGGCTATGATGTTTTGTGATACTGCCAGTAGAAAATATAAAGGATCTTTTTGTATTCCTCTTTTTTGTTTTTCACCTCTGTTAAGCAAAGCGTGGGCTCGAAATGCATCAAGCTCAAGAGCTATTGCATCTGGCTCTTCTATACTAATAATTTCCTCTATTTTTTTACTAAGACGGAATACATGTCCGACCCCAACCAATATTACTTCATTAGCCATTCTGCCAATTCTTTTATTCCCCTTCCATTTTTAGCATCAGTTAAAAAAACCTCTTTGGGTGCAATTTGTTCAATATCTCTTAAAATGGTTTTAATATCTATCCCCATATGAGGTAATAGATCAATTTTATTTATCACTATAAAATCTGCAATCTGAAATATGAGGGGGTGTTTTCTAACCATATCATCTCCCTCAGTTATTGAGATTACTACTCCTCTTTTATGAGCACCAAGTTCAAAATCTGCCGGGCAAACAAGATTACCAATATTCTCAATAAACAAAACATTTATCTTTTCTAAATCCAGTTCTTCCAATGCATGCTCAATTAGGTGGGCATCCAAATGACACTCCTTTCCTGTATTTATATTTACGACAGGCACTCCATATTTTTTTATTCTTTTATAATCATCATCCCCTGTAACATCTCCAACAATAACACCAACTTTTTTATCTTTTCCAATAATTTCAATCAATCTCTCAATAATGAGTGTTTTTCCAGACCCTATAGAGCCCATAAAATCTATTGCTTTAATTCCCTTTTTGTCAAATAACTCTCTTATCTCTGTGGCAATTTTTCTATTTATTTCATATATATCTTTTCCCAAAGAGAGGTCTATTTTATGCATGTGCCTTAAAACAGTTTGTTAATTAAATCTTTTGATACATGTGGCAAGCGTAACCAGAAGGAGAAAGGCGATATTTCGAAAGTCAAATGACATAATACTATGATTATTCCAAAATTATCGATGATATTAACGAAGAAGAGCCACTTCCTTATACCATAATTATTTTATTTTTTATTCTCTTTCATTCTTACAGCATCAATTAATCCGTGAGCATAATTTATACATCCAAAGGCTGTGAAGAAATCTCTCTTTTCAAGATAAAATTTTGCATCCTGATAATATCTTTCTGCCATTTCTAAAATTTGGGTATCATCCACTTCTTTACGATTTTCCTCAAACAATTTTATATCTTTTTTTATTCGCTCCTCAATTTTCACAAATAATCACCTCTCCTCCAACTTTCTCACATTTTCCTATAATCTTATTTTTTATTCTCTGACTGCAAACTACCTCCATATTCAAACAACCATCCATTTTAATATAACGAACGCTTGCACTCTTCTCTATCCATCTAAGAAAGTCAGGAGGGATTTTCTTCGGCAATTTCACCCTAAATCTTGCTGGTGATGGAAGAACCTTATATATCTCCTCAATGAGTTTTTCAACATTCTTGCCAGTCTTTGCTGATATAGGAATGCAAGTATAACCCAACAAATCCTCTATTATCCTCCTCTTTCTCTCTATTTCTTTCTCCTCGATTAGATCTATTTTATTAAGTGCAATGATTATGTTGGGTTCTTTTTTAAGTGCTTTAATCTCTTTTAATGAAGTGGATGCCTTTATCTTCATTTCCTCGACATCATCTGTTATGTCTATAAGCAAGATAACTACATCAGCAAGATATATTTCCTCTAATGTGGAGTGGAAAGCATCCACCAGCCAGTGAGGCAGATCTTTAATAAATCCAACAGTATCTGTCAGCAAAATTGGAACACTTTTTCCAGTAAACATCCTACATGTTTTTGTGGATAGTGTGGAGAAAACCCTCTCCTCAATAACTACTTTCTCTCCAGTCAGGTATTTTAATAAAGAGCTTTTCCCCGCATTTGTATATCCTGCTATCGAAACCAAATAAAAACCCTTCTCTCTTCTTTTCCTTCTTTTAAGCTCTCTCTCCTCACGAATTCTTTCAAGCTCCTTTCTAATTTTCCTTGTTTGCCTCTTAATCATTTCATAATAATCGGCTACAACATATTCTCCTCCTCCTAAAAAGCCGGCTCTTTCGCCCTCTTTTATTCTCCGGAAAAGCTCTCTAACAAAGGGTTTTTCATACTCTAATTGGGCAAGCTTTACTTGAAGCTGTGCCTCTTTCCTGCTGGCTCTTTTTGCAAATATCTCTAGAATAATTCTTAATCGGTCATATACTGGTATCTGGAGTATTTTTTCCATATTATACCACTGGGAGGGACGAAGAGGGTCATTAACAAAAGCTATTTCAATATTGTTATTTTTTACATATTCCTTTATTTCCTCTATTTTTCCTGTTCCCACATAGTATGGTGTTGCTCTCTCCCTAATTTGCACAAATTCCTCTTTAATTTCATGTCCCAATGTTTTCACAAGCTCTTTTAGTTCTGCAGTATCTTCTTTTATGGAAATTAAGACTCCAATCACAATCTCCTAATATCTCCTGCAATATAAACTTTCCAGTGGAAATGAAGGGGGGTGGGTTAGGTGAAGGATATGATGGATGGCATGAGGGTACGAAGATTGACAACGATGGCTTTTGCCGGATCAGGCATAAAATTCATCATTCGCTGATATTCAGTCTGCGATTGCCATGCAGATGCATTTAAAAGAATAACATCTCTATATTGCTCGACGGCGGTAACATGCACATGCCCTGTTACGAATATATCGGGCACAACATCAATAACCATAAAATCCTCTTTTTCTGGAGCTAAAGAGGATATGCTGCCATATATCGGTGCCATATGCCTTCTTTTGAGCATTTCACGCATTATTTTTGTTGGCTGATTTTGATTCATATTTGGTATATATGTTGCAAAATCCTGAATAGATTGGCCATGATATGCCAGCACCACCGTTTCACCAATTTTGAAGTAGCATGGATTGCCTACAAAAGTTATGTTGAGGTGAGAAAAAAGATCCCTTATCTCTTTCTCAAAAGCAGGCTGAGGCAAGGCAGGGCGGACAGCATCATGGTTGCCCGGTTGAAGAAGGATTTTAATTTCAGGAGGAATTCCCTCCAACTTTTTAGCGAGTTCCTCATATTGCTCGTATAAGTCTTCTATAATCAAATCTTCTTCCTGTCCAGGATATATTCCAACTCCCTCAACATCGTCACCACATACAACAACATATTTTACTTTTTTCGAAACCTCTCTCTGTCTTTCATTTCCTTTCCGCCCATTAATCCATTCAATAAAACGTTCCCACTCCTTATCCAAAAAACTTTTGCTTCCCACATGCAAATCTGATAGGAATAAAACATATTCTTCTATATCTGAAACATTTTTTCGCCTTTCCACAGGAATTTCAGGACGAACCACACTTTTTACTATAAACAAATCACCCTTCTTTTTACCCACAACCCCTATTACTTCGTCCTGAACAATCATTGAATCAACATTTTTTGGGACAAACACCTTCATCGATTCCTCCTCATCCTCTATTTCGACAACAACTCCATTGCTGGAGGAAACAACCTCTCTCACTATCCCTATTGTAGCTATTTCCTCGCTGCTCCTCAAAGCTTTTTTTATAGGAACTGCATTTCGCATCTCCTGTCTTTTCCTTAAAAATGCACTTAGTTTTTCAAATCTGTTTCTAAAAAGCTGTACGAAATCCTCTATTTTTCCCTCGCATGTGCTGTTTCCCGTCACATCTCTCAATATTTTAAAATCCCCTCTTCTTACCTTTTCTTCCTGAACAACAAATACTTCTTTCCTACTTGCCGCTGTGGTCTTTTCTGCAAAATCCTCTGTAAGATATCTTCTTATTATGTCTGCCGATACTATGAGGGGTTTTTCTTCCATTCTCTCCAAAATACCATAGCATTCCCTTACTCCTCCTCTCTCAATTATAAGTTCCACAGCATCGGGCTGAATAAGCATGCCATTTTTCTGAAAGAAGTCTATTATTTCCTTCCTCACATCCATTTTGGCCGGCACAGACACGCCCCAAGTGGGCGCATGCACCAAGCAACGATTGCCCCAGCACCTTTCTCAGTTCCGCGCCCCTCCGAGCATCGGCAGTTCCCGGCTGGGCCGCTCCCTTCCGGGCCTAACCCGGTGGCCGGGATAAAGATGGAAGCATCAGCCCTCCAGCTGACGCTTCCATCACCTCCAACCCCGGAGGACGAAACATCATCGTCGGATGCTGGATCGTTGCTGGATGCACACGCCGCCTTGGAGGCTTCGGCTCCGGCTAAGGCGATTTCCGGTTACAGGGGACGCCTAACCCCCCAGCCTAGTCTGTGCCTTTAGCCAAAACAAAAATTGGCGTGGCTTAATAAAGTTATGGCTTTCTCAACAGCAGGAACTGGCAGCGGAAGAAACGATAGAATATCCATGCCAAGGTCGCCACTTGGAAAGCAACATCTCTGGCAAGGTGCCACAATGCTTTGCCATACTCATTTATATGCGAGGTGCCAAAAGCTCTGTAATATCCAGCCCAGAAAGCATCTTTTGCCATATATACAGTGGCTATGGCAAATATTGCTATCACCAGCACATCAACATAAAAAAGCCATCTCTGCCATATTTTTTCCATGCAGAAAAATTGGAAAGGGGTATAAAAGTTATGCGATATTTTGAGTTTTAAAATTTACATAAGCACCTTTTCCTATACAGCGAGGGTGCGATAGTGCTTTAAATGGTAGATCTTTGTCTTTTCAATGGATGTGGCTGCGGCAATAATAGTCAAAAAAGGGAAAATTCTTATTGCAAAAAGGAGGGAGGGAAAATGGGAGTTTCCTGGAGGAAGACTTGAAAAAGGAGAAACGCCGGAAGAATGTTTGAAAAGGGAGATAGAAGAAGAACTATCAATCAGGTTAACTAACATTAAATTTCTTACAACCGTCAAATATACCTATTCTTTCGGAGAAGTTGTTTTGCATGTTTTCATTGCTAACTGCAGCGGAAAAATCATTATGAAAGAGCATGAGGATGTGAGGTGGATTAGTATCGAAGAAATGAATAACTTTGATTTTATGGAAGCAGATAAGAAAGTGATAGAGGAGATTATAAAAAGGAGGAAGGAATTAGGGGTGTGAAGGCACTATATGGTTGCTGTAACCTTAAATCTTTTTAGAAATTTATATTAATGCCATGGTGATTCAAAAAATCTGTGATAAGAATTGGGCCAGCTGGCATTCCTTTATCATGCAAAGAAAGAACAAATATAGATGGCATAATTTATACGAGATGCTTGGGCTTATCTGCAATGGAAATAAGATTTGCTAGAGGTTTTATAAGCGAGGAGGAGGCCAAGGAGATAAAAAGAGTTGCAAAAAAATGTGATGTAGCAATATATGTCCATTCCCCCTATTATATTAATCTTGCTGGTGATAAAAGAAATGTTAAAATGAGTACAGAAAAAATAGAAAATACGATGCGCCTTGGCCAACTCATGGGAGCAAGAATTGCAACCATCCATCTGGGTTTTTATGGCAATCTTTCTAAGAAAGAAACAATGAGGAGAATCGTGAAAAATCTCAGGAAAATAAGGGACAGAATGAAAAAGAAAGGCATCGAAATACCCATTGGCTTGGAAACGATGGGTAAAAAGGAAGTTTTTGGCAGCTTGGAAGAAATTATTGAAGTTTGCAAAAGAGTGAGAGGCACTGTGCCAGTGCTTGATATAGGGCATATTCATGCAAGAGGGTTTGGTTGCCTTAAGGAAAAAGAGGATTTCCAGCGAGTTTTCGATGCAGTTGCAGAATTAAATTTAAATCATTATCTCATCCATCTTTCCGGTGTTAAATATGATAGTAATGGGGAACTATATCATGTTCCAATTAAGAAGGGGGATCTACCTGTGATAAAACTCATGGAATGTATTCTGGAAAATGATTACGACGTTACCATAATATCCGAGTCTCCGGTTGTGGAGCATGATGCTGTATATGCTCAAATTTTGCTGGACAGGGCAATGGAAATGATGAAATGAAATTTAAAGAGGCTTTGAAGCACATACAGGAAGAAATGCAAAAGATACTCTCAGAGATAGGGGAAGAAAAAATTGAGGAAATAATCTCTTATTTTTTCAAAGCCAACAATATTTTTGTTTATGGTGCAGGCCGAAGCGGTCTCGTGGGCAAAGCCTTTGCCATTCGCCTCGTTCATCTCGGCTTCCCAACATTTGTGATTGGAGAAACAATAACAAAGCCAGTTAAAAAAGGAGACCTCGTAGTTCTCATTTCTGGTTCTGGAGAAACAATCCCCGTAGCCATGACTGCCGAAATAGCACGTCGTTTGGGTGCAAAAATTATCTCCATAACTGCCAATCCCGACTCTCATATAGCAAGGTTTGCAGATGTGGTTGTTGTTCTTCGTCCAAAAAAGAAAGATGCGAGTCTTGCTCCCTTAGGCACTCTTTTTGAAGCATCTGCATGGTTGTTCCTGGATGCTATTATAGCAGAGTTGATGGCAAGGAAAGGTGAAAGTGAAGAAAGCATGAGGAGAAGACATGCAACATTAGAATAATCACTCTGCGAAAAATGAGGAAATCCAAGAGGGGCGAGGATGTGGAGATGTAGCTAACATTTCTTTCCATTCTTCATCGGTGAGGCGATTTTCCATGGGCTGCTTGAATTCATAGTAACTCATTATAGGGCCTGCGCCAGCATATATGCCATGTTCTGTAGGATAGGCGACTATTATTAAATCCACATATCCAACAGCCTCTTCAAGACATTTTTTTGTATTGATGTCGGTGTGAACATCTGCCACCATCATTGTTTCCCTCCCTTTCGCTTTTATGCCAGCAACCGTTTCATTAAGCATATCTGGAAACATCCTTATGAAGGAATAATCAGAATCATCCAAATCCTTCCCCTCCAATTCTTTTACAGATATTTCAAACAGCATAGAAAGCATATATTCAAGTTTATTCAGCCTCTCCATCTCGCTCTCATTTATTACTCCAAACTTTTTCAACCCTTCTTTTGTCATGTTCGTAAGCGCCTTAAGCCTTGCATAAAATTCTGGCAAGGGCTCTACATACCCAGGCGAAGGCGCCGGAAGCCCCGTTATGCCTATGGTGTAACTCTGTTTCCCATACAATATTGTATCGTGCCTCAACTCGGTCCATGATGCAAGGGCAGTTTGTAACTCCTTATCTTTCCATGCAGTTGTTTGCATAAACTTTGGATATTTCTCATCAAATTCTGTAAGTAGTGCTTTAAGTGTGTATAGCCAACTCCAGTATAGATTGCGATTCCACTCTGTTGCATTAAATGCATTGAATTCTTCTCGTAGTTTTTCCATTTGGATATAATAACTTGTGTTTTCACCTTCATATGCTGTGTCTCCCTCCTCCTCGAGAATCTCAAGTGCTCGATCAGAACCAAGAACTGCCATCACATCCAACCCCCGAGGAAAACATCTTGCCTTGCCAAATGGCGTATATTCAGCTGTGAATGCCTCTCCATTGCCAATATACATGCCAACTGCTGGTGAAACAAGCTGCTGAAAAATATAGCTGTCTGGAAGAAATCTCTGTCCCATGAACCTCATGCCTTTGGTTTTATTCAATACTTCGTAAAGTTTATCCTTAGTTATGGGGGGAGCAATTTCGCATTTACCACTTCCCCCATATATTTTTGGATTCTCAAGTGATGCAAGATAGTTTTAAGCTGGAGAAGATTGTTTTCAGCCGTTAACAATTCAACGCTGAAATTTTCATTGAAAATTTTATGCAATCCTTCCAAATATTCATATGGGGTGAGATCATCAGAAAGTCCAACAAAAAATGATGTTATGGCGTATATATGCTGCCATACTTCAAATGCTTTTTTACCTTCCACTTCAACATTTGCCAAATTATATGAAATTAAGGATGCTTGAATTGTCTGTATATTTGCATCTTCCTCGGATACTAAGAAGGGACAGCTCGAGCAATGAGGGTCTCCTCCTTTAAGCAGAAAAGACATCCTTCCAAACCACATCATTGTTTTGAAATATCTTCTAAGCTCTTCAGATTCTGTGTAATGCCCTCGTGGTTTGTATTGTGAATAATCTTCAGCGTAGCCGAATAAGACGCTGTTACTAAATCCTTTTGCATTCTCAATATTCTTTAGCTCCTTTTCAACATCCTCTTTAACAAAATCAGGTATTTCAAAATCAGGTTGCAGCAATTTAAGGGCTACACAAAAATATGCAGCATTTCGCTTCGCCGCCTCCTTAAGCAAGCCGTCATACTCTTCATACTCTCTCTTTGATTTTTCAACCAGAGCCTTACTTAAGTTTATCATGGATTCATAAAACTCTCTTTCTTCAATGCTTTTAAGCAATTCATTGAACAGGATATGATACATATGAAGTAGGGTATCTGAAGAGATGAATATAGGAATATCCCTATCTATCAACCAGTGATAGGGTTTTATTATATCTTCCTCTCTGTAAGGAATGGCTACAAAACCGTTTTGTTCGAGTAATTTTTTCTGATTCTCATTCAATCTAAAAATGCTCGATATTTCATGCCAGTTATTTATTTCCTCTAAGGGGAGGGGGAGATTATATTGTGGAGCCCTCCCCTCTATTAAAAATCCCTCCTTTTTATACATCGAGGCAAAGGAATATTTTGGATTTTTTATCTCTCCTGCTTTTATTTCTGGATACTCTATAAAAGTCTCTTCTTTTATACACCCACTCATCCATATAATGAGACAGGTTGCGAGAGCAAACAGCCAGCGATATTTCATGTGTTTATAATTTCCTTCACCTTAAATAATTTGTTAGATTGGTAACTTATGTGGTAACAGATCCAACGATCCAGGAAGTTGGTATGAATGGATGGTGTTTCTCCCCATTTCATCTATCTCAAACTAAAAGAGAATCATGTTTGTTTTCTGAAATCGAAGAAAAACAATATGATAACTTGGCAGGATGTTTCCAAATTCATTAAGCAAATTCATTTGTTATAGCCTACTTTCCGAAGTACTGTATTCTCCTGCTGTGTTGAATAAATCGTAAATTTTTATTTTCTGGCATTACTTTATAGCTGGAGGGGATAAGGATGCCAGAAAGTAGAAATTGGAAGGAATATAACGAAAAATTGGTTAGAAGAGGAGAATTTT